>NZ_SCTN01000369.1 GCF_004297345.1 Aquabacterium sp.
ACGTCCGGATCGGCACGCAGGAAGGCGCGCAGAGCCTTGGCAAAAGTCCAGTCAATCTTGGGGTTGATCTGCACCTGCCGCAAGCCCGGTTGTGTGATTTCCACCGGGTCTTCAGCCGTCCAGATCTTTCGTTCTGGGACGTTGATGAAGCTGAGCGCAGAGTGCAACGAAGTGGTCTTGCCTGAGCCGGTGGGACCCACACAAAGAATCAGTCCATAGGGACGCTCCAGCGCCCCCTTCAGGCGGGTGAGGTTGTTGTCGCTCAGACCGATTTTGTCGAGCGGCAAGGGGCGGGCAGAACTCAATATCCGCATGACCACGTCTTCCAGACCGTTATTGGTCGGAATGGTGGCCACACGCAACTCAAGTCGATACTGCGGCACGAAGCGCGCAAAGTTGATCTTGCCGTCTTGCGGCTTGCGACGCTCGGAAATATCCAGATCACACATGATCTTGATGCGGGCGATCATGGCGCTGCGGTAGTTGTGCGGCAGCTCCAGGTAGGGCACCAAACCACCGTCCTTGCGGAAACGGATCTTGATCTTGTCTCGCCCCGGGTAGCTCTCGATGTGGATGTCAGACACGCCTTGTGTATAGGCCTCGACGATCATCGTGTTGATCAGACGCACCAGCGAGTTGTCGCTTTGCTCGATGGGGCGGTCTTCTTCCTGGAAGGCCTTGTTGTCCAGCCCTTCTTTCTCCAGGTCTTCGACCAGCTTGCCTGAGTCGACGGTTTCAAGCTCCAGCTCTGCCGGTTCGGCGAAAGTGGTGAACATCACCGACGTGACATCTGCGCCAAGGCGGGCATAGGCATCGCGGATGGCCCACTCCAGTTGACTCTGGTTGGCTAGCACAGGCACGATCTTGCATTGGGTGACGAACTCGAGTTCGGACAGCACGGTGCGCTTGCTGGGGTCTTCGACCGCCACGATGAGCGTGGCATCGTGCAGCAGCAGTGGTGCCACCAGCAGGCGTGCAGCCACGTTGAAGGGCACCTTGTTCAGCGCCTCAGGGTCGGCGGGGAACTTGTCCAGGTCCACCAGGGGATAGCCCATCTTGCGTGCCAGGGCACCAAGCAGATCCTGGCGGGAGACCATGCCCAGGCGCACCAGCAACTCGCCCAGCGGCACGGTGCGATCATGCTGCTGTTGCTTGAGGGCGATCTGGAGTTGCTCGTCTGAGATGAGGCCCAGAGCGATCAGCGCTTCACCAATGCGCACCATGGGCATGTGGCTCTGGCGCTGAATGGCCTCGATCAGTTGCTCGGGAGACACCACTTTCTGGGTCAGGAGGATGTCACCCAGCTTCTGGTTGCGCAGGTTGTGCTGCACTTCCATGGCTTGATTCACATCATCAGGGGTCACGGCCTGTGCATCAATCAAGGCCTGCCCGATGAGCGGCCCGATCTCTACGCCCGCGATGATGTCGGAAGGAACGAACAGGCGGTTGACCGCGCCCTTTTCATCCACGGGAGGAAAAAGAAACAGACCGTGCTCGCTCTCGACATGGCCGATCGTGTCGCCCTCCAGCGTGCCGCCCGCCACCAGGTGCACACGGTAGTCGGTCACAGGTCGTTCGGTGAGCACCCCACCGTCATGCGCGGCCACTTCCTGGCTGACTGCCGTGGGCTCGATGGCGCGGGTCAGCAAAATGGTGCGAAACTGGTTGAAACGCAGTGGCATCGTCGTGCGAGCAGGCGGCACTTGAATGTGCGCGACGCGCTCTGTGGGCACGAAGAAGTTCAGTCGGCCCTGCATCACGCGACCGTTGAGCCCCACGATCTGGCAAGGCTCCGAATCCTGCTGAGCCGAGGCCACGGGGTAGGTGGCAAAGGGCGGCGTAGGCCAGCGGAAGGCGCCATTGGCCAATTCAGCGCTTACGGTATCGCCAAAGCCAGCATCCTGAAAGTCGATGGAGTTCGCTGGCGCAGGTGGCCCCGCGTCGCTTCGAGAGGCGTGATCAGGGTAATCAGACATGTCGATCCTTGCATCCAGGATGAGACACTGACACCCCGGGTTGATTGCCATGCTATGAAACTGGCCGCATCATGATGGGAACAAAAACGGCAGAAATCCCGCTGTTTGCGCCCATCCCTGAACGCCAGTGCGCACCTGTTTGTATTTTTTAAGGACCAGTGTCAGATTTCTGCGGTTCGCACGACTGACATCAGGCGAGGTTTGCTCGCGTATTCTTGAAACTGAATCACTGGAAATAGACATGAACCAACGTCAACTGCTGTCGTCCGCACTCGCTTCCGTTCTGGCGCTGAGCGCCGTCACCGCCGCCCAGGCTCACGATGAAGCGGCCCCGAAAGACAAGGAAAAGTGCTACGGCATCGTCAAGGCGGGCCAGAACCACTGCGCCAATCTGTCAGGCACACACTCCTGCGCCGGCGAGGCCAAGACCGACAACGCCCCGGCCGAATGGAAGCTGGTGGCCAAAGGCACCTGCGCCAAGATGGGTGGCATGAACGCCGATCAGGCCAAGGCTGCGCTGGCCAAGGCTGACAACAAGTAAGCCGGACCAACCGACTCGCAGGCTGCACGGATGCCTCGCCCACCCTCCGCCCTGATTGGCATCGGCCTGAGGCCACCTCATGCGCAGGCCTTGATGACGCAACGCCCTGCCCTTGGCTTTGTCGAGGTGCACTCGGAGAACTTCTTTGCGCAGGGCGGCGGCGCCATACAGGGCTTGCTGGCCGTGCGGGCGCATTACCCCGTCAGTCTGCATGGCGTGGGTTTGTCGCTGGGCTCGGCCTCGGGGGTGGATGAGGCGCATCTGGACAGGCTGGCGCGGCTGGTTGAGCAGGTGTCACCCGTCCGGGTTTCGGATCACGCCAGTTTTGCCCATGTGCGCCCCGCAAGCCCCGGCTCACCTGGCGCAGTACACGCCAGCGATCTGCTGCCGCTGGCTTTCACACCGGCATCGCAGGACGTGCTGGTCGCCAATATCCAGCGCGTACAAGATCGCTTGCGCCGTCCCATCCTGATCGAGAACCTCTCGGCTTACATGGCTTACGAGGACGATGAGATGACGGAGATCGAGTTTCTGATCCAGACTTGCAGGCGCAGTGGTTGCCAGTTGCTGCTGGACCTGAACAACCTGCTGGTGAATGGTTTGAATCGCGCACGGCGTCTGCACTGGCAGGACGCGCCGGGCAGCGAGCCTGACCGTGACCGGGCCATGCAGCAAGCGCGCGCTGAAACAATGGATTTTGTCTGGTCCCTGCCCCCCGGCATGGTCGGGCAACTCCATCTGGCGGGGTTCCGGTGGCCCGAGCGGCCGGATCAGCTTGTCATTGACGACCACAGCCAGCGCATCAGTCCAGCCGTATGGGATGCCTACGACATGGCGCTGAATCACCTGGGCGAGTTGCCCACGCTGATCGAATGGGATGTCGATCTACCGCCCTTGGCCGTCTTGCTGGACGAGGCTCGGCTGGCGGCCGACGTCATCTCGGCATCGCGCGGCGAACAGGACATGGACGACTGGACATGAGCGCCGCCCGAGAACTGGCCCGGCAACAGGCGGTTCTGGCTGCTTTGCAGCAAGGCTGGCCGGGTATCCAGGCGGCTGGTCTGGATACAGATGCGGCGGGCCTGCGGGCCTATCAGGTCAATGCCAAGGCCACGGCGCAGCGCGTACTGCTCGCGCATTTCCCTACCGTGGCCGCCATGCTGGGCGAAGAAGCGCTGGGCACCCTGGCGGTGCTGCTGTGGAAGCAAAAACCGCCCTCCTGTGGCGACCTGGGGCAATGGGGTGCGGATCTGCCAGAGTTGATTCAAAGCCGCACCGAACTGGCTGACTGGCCCTGGTTGGCCGACTGCGCCAGGTTGGACTGGGCCCGCCACTTCTGTGAGCGGGCAGCCGATGCCGATCTGGATCACGAGAGCCTGCAAAGGCTGGGCGACAGTGCGCCTCGCAGCTTGCACCTGCAACTCAAGCCTTGCGTGCAGGTGGTGATGTCGCCCTGGCCTTTGGCTGATCTGTGGCAAGCACATCAATTGCCGGAGGCCGAGCAAACCGCCATGGCCGAAGCGGCCCTGCGGGATGCCAGGAAGCTCGGGGCCACGGTGGTCTGGCGCTCGCCCTGGCAGGTGCAGATGCTGGAGGTGCCAACGGAACAAGGCATGTGGATGCGGTCGCTGCTGGAACATGCACCGCATCGCACTGAAGCGTCTTCTCTGGGCGGCTTGTTGAATCACGCGCCGCAAGGCCTTGACTTCAGCGCCTGGCTGAGCATGGCCGTGATGCAGGGCTGGGTGTGGCGTGTCACTGCTGAGGCAGACTGACAACACTCATCACCGATCCGCTCGATCAGAAATCCTTGTAGCGGAAACCCAGTTGCATCGAGATGGGTACCTCTCCCTGCTCGTTCTTGGGCAGCACTTCGGTTTTATCGATGGCGCGCAGCACAGCGTCATCCCATGCTGGTACGCCCGATGACTCGATCACCTTGCGCGCGATGATGCGTCCATCTGGTGAGCAATGCACTTCCACCACGGCTCGCGGATCGCCGCTGAGGCTGTCCGTGAACACGATATTGGGCTTGACGCGCGCCACGATGCGCCCTGCATAGGCCGCACTGGGGCCGGCCGAGCGATTCGCGGCGCCCAGCGATGCTTCCAGTTGCGCCATGATGCCTTTGAGCGCTGGATTCTGTTGCGAGCCCGGCTTGCCAGACTGGCTGGTGCTGGTCGTCTTGGCGGGCTCTGTCTTGGTCGCCTGTGGCGATTTCTTGGGCTCAGGTTTGACCGGCTCAGCCTTCTTGGGCGGCGTCTTCTCAGGCGTCTTGTCGACCTTCTTGACGGGCTTGGGCGGATCGGTCTCGAACACCTCGACGGGCTCGCGGTGTTTGCGCTTCTTGGGCTCTTTCTTGGGCTTTTTTTCGACTACCAGATCAGGGATGGGCTGCGGCGCCGGAGGCTCGGGCTCTGCTGCTTTCACCGGCTCAGGCGGTGTCTCCACAGGTGGCGTTTCGACCTTGGGCGGCACCTCATCGGGCGGCGGAGGGGGCGGCGCTTCAGGTGCAGCGGCACGGGGGATTTCAGCCCAGACCTCGGCCTCCACCGTCTCGGGCGTCGTCATCTTCCAGCGCACGCCCAGCGCCAATGCCGCCACCAGCATCAGGTGAACGCCCAGCGCCAAAGCGCCGCCCAGCCCCCAGCCGTCCGCCGAGCGGGGGCGAAGGATGGGGCCGGTTCCCTGGCTGACGGCGTCCGCGTTCAAAGGCTCAACCTCCGGTGGTGCGCACCGACAGGCCCACACGGGCCACGCCGGCCTTTTGCAACACGTCCATCACGTGCACGACGGATTCATACCGCACGTCCTTGCGGGCACTGATGATCACGGGCACCGCTTGCGGGCCGCCAGCGGCCTCATCCTGCATGGGCTTGATGCGATCGGCCAGATCCTTGACTGACATCGAATCCACGTCCTTGCGGTTGACGCGCAACTTGACGTGGTCTTCGTCTTCCAGCACGACCTCGATCACCTTTTCGGGCGCCTGGCGGGCCTTGCCGATGCTGGGCAGGTCCACCACGCCGGTGGGCAACAAAGGCGCGCTGACCATGAAGATGATCAGCAGCACCAGCATCACGTCAATGAACGGGACCATGTTGATCTCGTTGCGCGTGCGCCGGCGCCGGCCTCCGCCTCGGGCATTGAGTTCAGCCACGGTCAACGCCCCTGCTGAGGCTGACCACGCCCCGCATCCACCGCCGACGAAGCGCTGGCCGGCGCAGGCGCGGCGCTGCGCGCCAGGATGTTGGAGAACTCTTCCATGAAGGACTCCATCTGGGTGGCGATGCGGTCGATATCACGCGCCAGGCGGTTGTAGGCCAGCACGGCGGGAATGGCGGCAAACAGGCCGATGGCCGTGGCCACCAAGGCTTCGGCGATACCGGGTGCCACCGTGGCCAGCGTCACCTGCTGCATGTTCGACAGCCCCGTGAAGGCGTGCATGATCCCCCACACGGTGCCGAACAGGCCGATGTAGGGCGAGACCGAACCCACCGAACCGAGGAAATCCAGACGAGCCTCGATGACGTCCATCTCGCGCTGGAAACTGGCGCGCATGGCACGGCGGGCGCCGTCGAGCAGGCTGGGCACATCGGTGATGCGGCGCTCACGCAGCTTCATGAACTCGCGCATGCCGGCCGCAAAAATGCGCTCTTGCGGCGAAGGCGGGCCCTCACCTCGTTGCGCGTCCTGGTACAGCTCCTGCAGCGTACGCCCGGCCCAGAACTCGCGGTCGAACTCATCGTTATCCTGCCTCACGCGCTTTAGACCGATCAGCTTGCTGAAGATCACGCTCCAACTGGCCAAGGACACCAGCAGCAGCAGCGCCAGCACGATCTGCACCACAGCGCTGGCATGCATCACCAGGGCGATGATGGACAAGTCTTGGTTCATGAAAGGTCAAGCTCCGGAGGTTGGATGGGGTATGGGCAACACGGCAAGGATGCGTTCGGGGATGCGACCCGGCCTGAGGCTCTCCTGCCCCGCTTTGGACTGCACCCAGCCGATGCGAACCCGGCCCTGAGTAAGCAAGGTCTCGCCGCGCCAGACGTTTTGTTGAAAAGCCACGCTGGAGCGCCCGACCTCGCTGACGGTCACCGTCACGGTCAGGCGGTCATCCAGGCGAGCGGGTTTGAGAAAGCGCATCTGCGTATCGGCGACGACGAACATGCCCTCGCCAGACTGGCGCATGTCTTCCTGCTCAAAGCCCAGGGACGACAGCCACTCGGTGCGGGCGCGCTCCATGAACTTCAGGTAATTGCCGTAAAAAACGATGCCGCCCGCGTCGGTGTCTTCCCAATAAACGCGAATCGGGTGACGGAAATGCGCCCCCGCCAAGGCAGCAGGCATGCCCACGGGCAAGGCCGAAGGGCCATCCGAAGGCGGGGCCGAAGAGACAGCAACAGACGACAGGCTCATGGTCGCCATTATCCAGGGGATCCGGGCCATTCGCACCGAACCCGGGGCGCCCCTGGTCAAGAGATGTAAAGCTGACTGCGCCCCGAAAGGATCAGGGGCCTGGTCTAGAGGAAATCGGGCGACTGCACGGCGTGCAAGGTCACGCTGGTTTCGCCATCGCGCTCCCGGCTGCGCAGCCACCAGACAGCGCCCTTGCGCACCGCCCAGGGAAGATCCTGACCGGTCAACAGGCGAGCGGCGAGCAGACCCAGCGTGGGCTGGTGCCCGACGATCAGCACAGGATCCTTGCCCCGTGGCCAGCGAGCAGCGGCCAACAGATCATCGACGCTGGCCTGCGGGTTCAAGGCCGGTACCGTCTTGTATGAACGGCCCAGCGCCATGGCCGTCTGCTGCGTGCGCTGCGCAGGGCTGACGAGGACTCGGGCCGTATCCGGCAAGCGCTGGTTGAGCCATTGCGCCATGCGCTCGGCCTGGCGCTCGCCCTTGGGCGTCAAGGTGCGGGCCAGATCCTGAGCCAGATCGAAGTGCACGGTGACGTCTTCACCCGCTGCCGCGCGGGCCTGCAGATCATCGTCCAGCGGCAAGGCGTGGGCTTGCGCATGGCGCCACAGGATCAGGTCCATCACAGCCTCCTCATGCTTTCAATCAATGCGCGTCAGTGTGCCCCGCCACCGGGGCAACTTGATGACAGGCCAGACCGGTCAGGGCTGAGCCTGATAACGCGCCATCAAGGCCTGCTGCGCACTGACGCCTTCTTGAGAAACGCGCTCATAGCGGCCATTGCCGTGCTGGATCCAGGCATCGCGCACATCCAGCAGATACGGCACCAGGCACTCGTCGATCACACGCTGGCGCAAGGCCACATCCCGTACTGGCCAGGCGGCTTCGATGCGGCGCGTCATGTTGCGGTTCATCCAGTCGGCGCTCGACAGGTACAGCGCTTCGTCCTTGTCAGACTCGCCCCAACGGAAGTACAGCACACGGGTGTGCTCCAGCATGCGACCCACGATGGAGCGCACGCGGATGTTGTCTGACAAGCCAGGCACGCCCGGCGGCAGGATGCAGGCGCCACGCACGATCAGGTCAATGCGCGCGCCAGCCTGACCCGCCTCCAGCAAGGCCTCGATCAGCGGCTCATCCGTCAGGGAATTGAGCTTGAGCACGATGCGCGCAGGCTGACCAGCATGGGCCGCATCGGCCACACGCTTGATCGTGCGCACCATCTGCGTCTGCATGCTGAACGGCGCCAGCAGCAGTTGCTTGGTGGACTTCTGGTGCGTCAGGCTGGAGAGCTGCTGGAACACCATGTCGACGTCAGCGGTGACTTCGGCATTGCTGGTGAGGTAGCCCACATCGGTATACAAGCGCGCGGTCTTGGGGTTGTAGTTGCCGGTCGACAGGTGGGCGTAGCGCTTGAGGCGATTGCCCTCGCGCCGCGTGACCAACATCATCTTGGCGTGGGTCTTCAAGCCCACGATGCCGTACACCACTTGCGCGCCCAAGGCCTCCAGGCGCTCGGCCCAGTTGATGTTGGCCTCTTCGTCAAAGCGCGCCTTGAGCTCCACCACGGCCAGCACTTCTTTGCCTCGGCGCACGGCTTCCAGCAGCAACTCCATCAGCACGGACTCGCTGCCCGTGCGGTAGATGGTCTGCTTGATGGCCAGCACATCGGGGTCGTAAACCGCTTCGCGCAGGAACTGCACGACGGATTCAAAGGCCTCAAACGGGTGATGCAGCAGGCAATCGTGCTGGCGCAAGTGGTCGATCATGCCCGTTTGCGGCAGGCTTTCCGGCCAGCTTGGCAGGTAGTTGGCAAAGCGCAGGTTGTCGGCATCGGCCTGGTCGATCAACTGCGTCAGGCGCACCAGATTGACGGGACCATTGACCTGGTAAAGCGCCTGGTGGTTCAGGCCAAACTGTTCCAGCAGGAAGTCAGACAGGTCCTTGGGGCAGTTGAACACCACCTCCAGGCGCACCGATTGGCCGAACTGGCGCGTGCTCATCTTGGATCGCAAAGCCTGGCGCAAGTCGGTCACATCGTCTTCATCGACATCAATGTCGGAATCACGCGTGAGGCGGAACTGCGAGAAGGCCTTCATCTCGCGACCAGCAAACAACTCGCCCAGATGCGAGCGGATCACGCTGGACAGCAGCACAAAGCACTGCTTGCCATCCGAAATCTCGGGCGGCAGCTTGATCACACGGGGCAGCACACGCGGGATGCGGACGATGGCGATGTCGTTGTCGCGCCCGAAAGCATCGCGGCCACCGAGCTGCACGATGAAGTTCAGCGTCTTGTTGGCGACCTGCGGGAAGGGATGCGAGGGATCCAGCCCGATGGGCACCAGCAAAGGCTGCACCTGGCGATGGAAGAAGTTGGCCACCCACTCGCGCTGCGCCTCGTTGCGATGCGCGTGGTTGAGGATGTAGATGCCCGCATCACGCAGGGCCGGCCCGACCACGTCATTGAAGATCTGGTACTGGTCATCAACCAGTTGGCGCGCTTCGCGGGCCACATCGGCCAGATACTGCGGATCGATGCCTGTGCCGCGTGTGCGCGAGGCCTCCAGCACATCGGCAAAGCGCACCTCGAAGAACTCGTCGAGGTTGGACGACACGATGCAGATGTAGCGCAGGCGCTCCAGCAGAGGGACGTCCTCGCGCTGAGCCTGCGCCAGCACACGGCGATTGAATTCGAGAATGGCCTGTTCGCGGCTCAGCAACTTCAAACGCGGGGCGGGAGACACCTGAAACGACTTCCTGAGAGTGAAATACGGGGGCTTTCAGTTTAGACCTCCAAGCCCCCCAGGATGATGACAGTTTCGTGTCAGTGTGCCCCAAGGCAACGCGAAAGCGCCCTGCATTGCACCCCGGGCGTTCAGTGCGCCGCTTCCCAGTTAGGGCCAGCCCCTAGTTCGGCCAGCAAGGGCACGCGCAACTGGGCCACACCCGCCATCAGGCGCGGCACTTCCTGCTTGATCCAATCCAGCTCGGCCTCGGGCACCTGGAAGACCAGTTCGTCGTGCACCTGCATGATCATCAGGCTGGCCTTGCCTTGCGCATCCAACGTGTCCTGCACGGCCACCATCGCCAGCTTGATCAGGTCAGCCGCCGTGCCCTGCATGGGCGCGTTGATGGCCGCGCGTTCCGCCCCTGCCCGGCTCGGACCGTTGGGGCTGTTGATCTCGGGCAGCCACAGGCGGCGGCCGAACACGGTTTCGACATAGCCTTTCTCTTTGGCCATGGCGCGTGTCTCGTCCATATAGCGCTTCACGCCTGGGTAGCGCTGGAAGTAACGATCGATATAAGCCGATGCCGCCGAGCGTTCGATGCCCAGGTTGGACGCCAGCCCAAAAGCGCTCATGCCGTAGATCAGGCCGAAGTTGATGACCTTGGCGTAGCGGCGCTGCTCGCTGGAAACCTCATCAGGCGTGACCCCGAACACCTCGCTGGCGGTGGCGCGGTGCACGTCCATGCCTTCAGCGAAGGCGCGCAGCAGGTTCTCGTCTTGCGAGATGTGGGCCATGATGCGCAGCTCGATCTGCGAATAGTCGGCCGACACGATGACGTGACCCTCAGGCGCGATGAAGGCTTCGCGGATGCGGCGGCCTTCCGCCGTGCGCACGGGGATGTTCTGCAGGTTCGGGTCGTTGCTCGACAGGCGCCCCGTCACGGCCACGGCCTGTGCGTAGTTGGTGTGCACACGGCCGGTCGTGGCGTTGATCATCAGCGGCAGCTTGTCCGTATAGGTGGACTTGAGCTTGGCCATGCTGCGGTATTCGAGGATGCGGGCAGGCAGCGGGTAGTCCTCGGCCAGCTTTTCCAGCACCTCCTCATTGGTGGAGGGCGCGCCGGATGCCGTCTTCTTGACGATGGGCAGGCCTTGCTTGACGAACAGGATCTCGCCAAGCTGTTTGGGCGAGCCCAGGTTGAACGGTTGGCCTGCCAGTTCGTAGGCTTCCTGCTCCAGCGCCATGATGCGCTGGCCCAGCTCGTGGCTTTGCTGCTGCAGCAGTGCCTTGTCGATCAACACGCCATTGCGTTCGATGCGCTGCAGCACGCGCGAGGCTGGCATCTCGAAGCGCTGGTAGATGTCAAGCAAGGCGGGCTCGGCCTGCAGGCGTGGCCACAGGGTTTCGTGCACGTGCAGGGTCAGGTCGCTGTCTTCGCTTGAGTATTGGGACGCACGGTCCACCGCCACTTGTGCAAACGGGATCTGCTGGGCGCCCTTGCCGGCCACCTCTTCATAGCTCAAGCCAGAGCGGTTCACATGGCGCAGCGCCAGATCACCCAGGTTGTGCCGGCGATGCGCTTCCAGCACATAGCTTTGCAGCATGGTGTCGTGCGCATAGCCTTGAATGTAAATCCCGTGGTTGGCCAGCACGTGCGTGTCGTACTTGATGTTCTGGCCGACCTTGTGCTTGCTGGCATCTTCCAACCAGGGCTTGAGCCGGGCCAGCACCTCGTCCAGCGGCAACTGCTCAGGCGCGTCGGGACCTTCGTGGCGCAGCGGGATATAGCAGGCGCTGCCCACCTTGTCACTGAAGGACAGGCCGACGATGCGCGCATTCATGGGTTCGAGCGAATCGGTCTCGGTATCGAAGGCGACCATCTCGGCCGCATTCAGACGAGCCAGCCATTGATCGAAGGCTGGCCAATCCAGGATGGTGTCGTAGTGGGTGTCGATCTGGCTCAGGCTGGACGCGGCGGCATGGCCACCTTCAGCCGAAGCGGCGTCTACCGCATCGCCTGCAAGCGGTTCAGCATCACCGCCAAACAGATCGCCTGTGGCACTGGGCTTGGCAGCCTTGGGTGCTTTGGCAGATTTGACTGCAGGTGCCACTGAACCGCCACCCAGCAGTTTCTCGACGTCAGCACGGGCACTGCGGAAACCGTAGCGCGTGTAGAAGTCCAGCAGGCCAGGCAGATCGGGCGCCTTCAATGCCAGCGCATCCAGGGAAGGCCACTCGGGCACATGGCCGGTGAGATCGCAATCGAGCTTGACGGTGATGAGGCGGCGGCCTTGAGGCAGCCAGTCCAGGGCCTTGCGCAGGTTCTCGCCCACCACGCCCTTGATGCTGTCGGCTGCGGCCATAACGCCTTCGAGGGTGTCGTATTCGGCCAACCACTTCACGGCGGTCTTGGGGCCGACTTTTTCAACACCGGGCACGTTGTCCACGGCGTCACCAATCAAAGTCAGGTAATCGATGATGCGGTCAGGAGGCACGCCGAACTTCGCCTGCACGCCGGGGATGTCCAGCACCTCGGGTGGCTTGGCCATCGTGTTGATCAGCGAGACTTGCGGGTTGACCAGTTGAGCCAAGTCCTTGTCACCCGTGGAGATGACAACCCGATGGCCGCAAGCTGCTGCGACACGTGCGAGCGTACCGATGGCGTCATCGGCCTCGATACCGGGCACTTCCAGCACGGGCCAGCCCAGCAGCTTGACCACTTCATGGATGGGCTCGATCTGCGTACGCAGGTCATCCGGCATGGAAGGCCGATGGGCCTTGTACTCGGGGTACCACTCGTCGCGGAATGTCGGGCCTTTGGCGTCGAACACGCACACGGCATGCTCCGCGCCGATGTGCTCACGCAGCCATCCCATCATGTTGACCACGCCGTGCATGGCACCTGTGGGCTCG
>NZ_SCTN01000596.1 GCF_004297345.1 Aquabacterium sp.
GTGGAGCAGCCAGCTCTTGCCGAAGATCGTCACGACTGGCGTCTCGGCCCGGACGAGCTCCTGGAGGTTCGGGTCCGTGGCCGCGGTGTTCGACCGATGGCGCGTGGAACCGAACGCCGCGAGCTTCGCGGTGTGCCACGACATCGTGCGGGCCGTCCGGAAGAACTCGATGTCCTTGGGGTTCGATCCCGGCCAGCCGCCCTCGATGTAGGGCATGCCGTACTCGTCGAGCATCCGCGCGACGCGGAGCTTGTCGGCAAGGGACAGGGTCACGTTCTCGCCCTGCGTGCCGTCGCGAAGGGTGGTGTCGTAGAGGACGACCGGGCGGTCGGACCCGGTGGAAGATGTCATCGAAACGGGCTCCAGTGGTTTGATCGACAGGTCAGCTGGGTCCGGCGGCGACCGGGGTCGGTGCCGCCGATCGAATGGAGATCCGTTCGATCACCGCGTCGGTCATGCCGCTGGTGCCGACGTGTCGGAACCCGTCGGCGGGATCGGGCGCCGTGCCCGGGCGCAGGAGATCACGCGTCCGATAGCCGTCGTCCAGGGCCGCGGCGACCGCGGCTTCGATCGCGATCGCCGCGTCGTCAAGACCGAGCGACCAGCGCAGCAACATCGCCGCGGACAGGATGGTGCCGATCGGGTTGGCGAGGTCCCGGCCGGCGATGTCGGGCGCGGATCCGTGGATCGGCTCGTACAGGCCAAACCGCCCGTGGGCCGTCCTGCGATCGCCGAGCGAGGCCGAGGGCAGCATGCCGAGGCTCCCGGCAAGCACCGCCGCCTCGTCGGACAGGATGTCGCCGAACAGGTTCTCGGTGACGAGGACATCGAAGGCGGCGGGCTGGCGAACCAGCAGCATCGCGCAGGAATCCACCAGCTGGTGGGACGCCTCGACCGTCGGGAAGTTCGGCCGTTCCTCGTCGACGACCTTGCGCCACAGCCGGGACGTCGCGAGGACATTCGCCTTGTCGACGCTCGCGAGGCGGCCCCGTCGGCCGGCTGCGAGCTCGAAGGCCAGGCGGACCACGCGGCGAATCTCGCCCTCGGTGTACTGGAGGGTGTCGACGGCCATCCGGCCGCCTTCGGTCCGACGCTCCTCGGACGGGCGGCCGAAGTAGAGGCCGGAGGTCAGCTCCCGGACGATCAGCAGGTCCACGCCCTCGAGAAGCTCCGGTCGGAGCGGCGACGACGGGACGAGCGCGGGATGGACCTGCACCGGGCGCAGATTGGCGAACAGCTCGAGATCGCCGCGCAGGGCAAACAGCGCCTGCTCGGGGCGAACGTCCGCATTGGGGTCCGACCACTTCGGACCTCCGACGGCACCGAGCAGGATGGCGTCGGCTGCGCCCGCGGTCTCGAGGTCGTCGGACCGGATCGCCACGCCATGGACGTCGATCGCGGCACCGCCGGCGAGGATCTCGGTCCACTCCACGCTGAAGGTCGACGCCGCACCCGCGGCATCGACGACGCGGCGCGCGGCGTCGACCACGTCCGGACCGAC
>NZ_SCTN01000370.1 GCF_004297345.1 Aquabacterium sp.
ACAACGACCACTACGGCCATCCGGCGGGCGATGCCTGCCTCAAGGAAGTGGCCGCCGCCATGAGCCGATCCTTGCGCCGCCCTGGTGATCTGGTGGCACGCTTTGGCGGCGAAGAATTCATCTCGGTGCTCAGCCACACCAGCCTGTCCGAGGCCCTCGCGGCGGCCGAGCGCGTGCGGGCTGCGGTGTGGGATCTGGCCAGGCCCCATGCGGCCTCCCTCACGCAGGACCGGGTCACCATCAGCATTGGTGTGGCCTGCATGCATGCCAACGCGACTGGCGCCAGCACCATCCAGTTGCTGGCACAGGCCGACGAGGCGCTCTACCAGGCCAAGGCCCACGGCCGCAATCAGGCCCGGGCTATCGAGCAGGAGAACTAGCCATGGCAACGCACCGTCAATCCGCGTTGCCGCCACGCCGAGCCATTCAGCCCAGTGGTCGTATCGCCCGCGGCGAGGTCAGTGCAGCCTCCTCGCAGTTCGAGCGTGGCCTGTCGTGGATGCGCTTCCCACCCAGGCTGGAAAAGCAGTACCTCAATGACAGCGCACCACGGCGTGTGCGCTACTTCCTGATCAGCGGGCTGCTGGCCCTGTTCGTGTTCAACGGCTTCCTGCTGGCCGACTACCTGATGGCGCCAGATGTCTTCATGCTGGCCGTGAAAGTACGCCTGCTGTGGTTCAGCCCTTTCGCCATCGTGATGCTCAGCGTGACGTGGTGGCTGCGGCATCAGGTGCCCAAGCGCATTTCACCGCAGGCGCTGGAGTACCTCGTCTTGCTCAGTGGTGTTCTCGCAGCCGCCTGCCTGGGCTACATCCTGTCGGTCAGCCGCGCACCCAACAGCCAGTACTACCACGTGGGATTGATGGCGGTGATCATGTACGGCAACATGGTGCAGCGCCTGCGTTTTTGGTACGCGCTGGCGTTTTCGCTGATGGTCTATGCCATCCATATCGCAGGGGTGCTGACCGTACCCGTCTTCAACCACCGGCTGCTTGTGCCGATGGTGGCCTTGCTGGGCGCCACGGTCGTGTTCACGCTCATGGCCAACTACGCGCTGGAGCGCGATGGACGCCGGCAGTATCTGCTGTCATTGCGGCGCAAGAACCTGCTGCTCGACCTGGGCGAGGTCCAGGCACGGTTGCAACAACTGTCCCGCATGGATGCCTTGACCGGCCTGTTCAACCGCCGCCACTTCCAGCAATACCTGCAACAAACCTGGCAGCGCGCCCGGCATGACCAGGACACGCTGGCCATCATCATGCTGGATGTGGACCACTTCAAGCGCTTCAACGACCGCTACGGCCACCCCGCGGGCGATCAATGCCTGATGCGTGTGGCCCAGGCCCTGCAAGACAAACTGCGCCGCCCTGGTGATCTCGTGGCGCGGTACGGCGGCGAGGAGTTCATCGCCGTGCTGCCCCATGCCGATGCCGATATCGCCTTCAAGGCGGCAGACCGCATCAGGCAGGCCATAGCCGATCTGGGCATTGCCCATGAAGATTCGGATACCGCTGCCACGGTCACGGCCAGCGTGGGCGTGGCCACCTGCCAGGTGCACGCGGACATGCGCGAAGAGGATCTCATCGCCGCAGCAGACGCCGCGCTCTACAAGGCCAAACAAAGTGGCCGCAACCGAGTGGAAGTACGCACGCTCTGAGCGTGTGCGCTGGCCGCGTCAGAAAGGCAGCTTGCCCGTCAAGGTTTGCCAGAACATCACCCAGTCGCCCATCAGGCTATAGAGCGGATACGTGAAGGTGGCGGGGCGGTTGCGCTCGAAGCGGAAATGGCCCACCCAAGCAAAGCCATAGGGGTATCCAGGGTCAGCATGTTTATTCAAACGCGTTGAAGCAAGGCTTCGACGATGGCCAGCGAGTAATGCCGCGCCACCGCGTCAATGAATCGGGGGAAGTCGATGTGGGCATCATCATCGGCACGGTCCGAGATCGTGCGGATGACGGCATAAGGCACGCTGAAATCATGGCAGACCTGCGCAACCGCCGCCCCCTCCATTTCTACCGCCAAAGCGGCAGGCAAGACCTGTATCAGTTCACGACAGGTCTGCGCGGCGTTGATGAACTGATCGCCACTGATGATCAGCCCCTGATGAACGCGCGGTTGCGCCAACTGGAGTGCGGCCAGGTGCACATCAGCCAACGCCCCGCCTGCGGCAAGCGAAGCCGGGCTCAACACCTGCTCAACCGTCTCGCGTACGCGCGCCGTGAACGCGGCAGGCGGCGACAAGGCGCTCACGCCCTGCCCCGGCAACTCGAAACGCGGGAACAAGGGCGAAGCATCCATGTCGTGCTGGATCAAAGCGTCGGCCACGACCACATCGCCCACACGGACGCCCTCACCCAAACCACCCGCCACGCCGGTAAAGATGACCTGATCCACCCCGTAGTGACTCAGCAGCATCGTGGTCGTCGTGGCCGCAGCCACCTTGCCGATGCGTGACAGCACCGCCACCACCTCACGCCCATGCAGATGCCCGACCCAGAACTCGCGGCCAGCCACACGCTGCATGGTTTCATCGGGCATGACGTCCAGCAGCGCTTGCAACTCTTCGGGCATGGCGGCCATGATGCCGATGCGCCCGGGGTGATGGCCTGTTGTTGAACTCATGTCGGGATCTGCTTGAAATGGAAGGACAAGCCCGCATCATGTCGCAAGCGGTGCCATGGCAGGATCGGACATGAAAAAACCACCTCGAGAGGTGGTTTTGAAAGGCCCGAAGGCACCAACCGCGCTCATGCGGCATCTATGCACCGGTAGCGAGATTGTCCAACCTGGTTGCCCAAGCTGAAATCATAAGAATTCCCTGAGCGGCGCCCTATAAGGTGATCTTTTTTCAGCGCACAATTCATTGTATCGATCATATTTGGCGCTTTCGCGCATATGTGATGTTTTGTTACCTTTTTGAGCAAGTCTGCTTGCCGCGAATTCTGAGCAACGCATGAACACGGACATCCAAGTCGATGATGGACAAGATGGCGTCAGCACAGGGTTTTCCTGGGCAAGCGCCTGTCTTTCCGCCCTGCTGGAACGGCATGGCATCCCCAGCCGGCACCAGGCCACCGAAATCGCGCATATTTGCGCGATTTCGGTCAGCCAAGCAAGACGCAAACTGCGCGGCGCGGTGTGGTTGTTCGATGAGGTCCAGACCATCTGCCACCATTTCGGCGAAAGCCTGGATACCGTTTTTGGCTCATCTGCGTTGCAAACAAGCAGCACAAGCAGCCCAGCCAGCACCGGGCACAGCAACACTTATCCGGCCACCTTGCTGATTGACGATCAGAAAATGCCCTGCGACATCCAGCTGGGCCCGCTGTGCACATCGGCTCGCGATACAGCCTGCCAAGGACTGGTGGCCTTCCACGATCAGTTCGAGGGCTGGCTGGTTGGTGGCATCCAGCGCCTGCAAAAAGGCGGTCACACTGGCGCGCACTACGCCGTGGAACAACTCCAACTGCGCAACCCGGTGGACCAGACCAGGGCACGCATCGCCGTGCTGGACGACGACATCGGCTCGGCAGGCGCCTTGACTGACTGGTTCAATGAAGTGGGCTACGAAGCCCATGCCTACACCAGCACCGAAGCACTTCTGGCACGCCCCCTGTCCGAACACGACGCCTTCGTGGTGGACCTGATCCTCGGCGGCGGCCAGACCTCGCAATCCATCGTCGAGCGCATTCGCAAAGAACAGCCAGAGGCGCCCATCGTCCTGCTGACCGGGCAGTTGAAAGACGGCACAGCCTCTGAAGCCACGCTGGCCACCATCCTGCGCACACAAGGCGTCACCTTCTTTGAAAAGCCGGTGCGCCCCGCTGTACTGACTGCCGCCATACAGAGCAGCCTTGATCGACTCGCACCACACCATGCTTGAACGCCCCGCCCGTCCCCGCCAGTTGGACGAAGCGCGCCTGATCTCATGGGCCAGCGCACTGATCTCGGCGGGGTCACTGATCATCTGGTCGTCAGGCCTGACGACCACCTGGGATCGGATTGGCGTGCCCATCATGGTGGCCATCTACGGCTTGGTCGCAGTCGGGCTCTGGTGGCGCCCCGCCTGGCTGACAGCCTTCCTCTTTTTGGCCGTCATTCCCTCCAGTCTGTACTTCCTGGGCGGCGTGTACAGAGCAGGCGCCGATCACAGCCCGTCAGGCCTGTATGCGCTGGCCTGTACGGCTCAATTCATGCCGGTGTTCTACATTGCCACGTTCGTGGCGCTGGGACGCCGCGCCAACCTGGTCTGCTGGCTGCACTACGGTGGCCTGCTGGGGCTGTATCTGCTCTCGTACGGCTCTGTCCTGCATGGCGCAGAGAACATGAGCGCCCACACCTGGGCAGTCATGCTCGCCGGGCATCCTCCGTGCATCGTGGCGCTGCACTACATCAGCACACTCAAAGGCCGTTTGCGGGCCAATGAACGGGCTGGCCATGAAAGCAAGGAACGCTTTCTGGCCATGCTGTCTCACGAAATTCGCAGCCCTTTGCAGGCCATGCTGGGCTCCATCGACCTGTTGGCGCTCAAGGCCAGTTCACCGCCTGAACGCCGTGCGATCGACCGCATCCGCAACGCAGCATCCCAGCTCGATACCCACTTGCGCGACGTCACCGAATACACGCGGCTTGAGAACCCGGCCTGGCGCCTCAAGCCAGAGGCCATCGATCTGGCCCTGCTGGTGCAAGATGTATGCGATACCTTTCAGCCACAAGCCCAAAGCCAGCAACTCAAGCTGTCATGCGAGTTGCCCCCCGCAGATAGCCTGAGCCTGCAGCACGTCTGGACCGATGGTGCGCGCGTGCGCCAGATCTTGAGCAACCTGATCGGCAACGCCCTGAAATACACCCCATCGGGCAGCATCATGGTCAAAGCGGGTGTCGCGCCTGCTACAGGCCATGTGCAACTCGACGTCATCGACACGGGCATTGGCATCCCGAACGAACAACAAGAACGCGTGTTCGAGCCCTATGTGCGACTGGAAGATGCACGCGTGACGAGCGCGGAAGGCTCGGGGCTGGGCCTGGCGGTCGTGAAACGACTGGTCGACCGCATGGGGGCCACGGTCAGCCTGAGCAGCCAGCCCGGGCGCGGCAGCCACTTCACGGTGATCCTGCCCTTGCAAGGCTGAAGAACGACAAGCCGCAACTGCTGACACTGCAGCGACAATAGCGCTTCAACATCCCCGCACTCTTTGCGCCATCTTGGTATACGCAGGCCCGACATGACCCAAGCCGTCCAGACACTGCCCCTTGGCACCCCCCTGTCCCCCTCCGCCGCCCGGGTCATGTTGCTGGGATCAGGCGAACTCGGCAAGGAAGTGCTGATCGCCTTGCAGCGCCTGGGCGTGGAAACCATCGCCGTGGACCGCTACGAGAACGCACCCGGCCAGCAAGTTGCGCATCACAGCCGCACCATCACCATGAGTGACCCGGCCCAGCTGCGCGCCCTGATCGAATCGGAAAAGCCCCATCTGGTCGTGCCGGAGATCGAAGCCATCGCCACGCCAGTGCTGGAAGAACTCGAAGCCCAGGGCCTGGTGCGCGTGATCCCCACCGCCCGCGCCGCACGCCTGACCATGGACCGCGAAGGCATCCGCCGCCTCGCCGCTGAAACCCTGGGCCTGCCCACCAGCCCCTACCAGTTCTGCGACTCCCTGGCCGAGCTGCAAGCTGCCATCGACAGCGGCATTGGCTACCCCTGCATCGTCAAGCCCGTGATGAGCTCATCCGGCAAAGGCCAGAGCAAGATCGACGGCCCGCAGGACGTGCAAAAAGCCTGGGACTACGCCATGGCCGGTGGCCGCGTCAGCCATGGCCGCATCATCGTGGAAGGCTTCATCGATTTCGACTACGAGATAACGCAACTGACGGTACGTGCAGCCGGTTCAGCCGCCACACAAGGCCAGATCGCCACCCACTTCTGCGAGCCCATCGGGCACTTGCAGGTCAGCGGTGATTACGTGGAAAGCTGGCAGCCTCACCCCATGAGCCCGGCAGCACTGCAAAAAGCACGAGACATCGCCAAGGCCGTGACAGACAACCTCGGTGGCCAGGGCCTCTTTGGTGTGGAACTGTTCGTCAAGGGCGATCAGGTCTGGTTCAGCGAGGTCAGCCCGCGCCCGCATGACACAGGCCTGGTCACCTTGTCCACGCAAGTGCAAAGCGAGTTCGAACTGCATGCCCGCGCCATCCTGGGCCTGCCCGTTGACACCAGCTTGCGCACGCCCGGCGCCTCTGCCGTGATCTACGGCGGCGTGGACACGCAAGACGTGATCTTTGATGGCGTGGCAGAAGCGCTGTCTGAACCTGGCACTGACTTGCGCCTGTTCGGCAAGCCGGAGAGCTTCGTCAAACGCCGCATGGGCGTGGCACTGGCCACGGCAACTGATACGCAAGCCGCCAGGGCCAAGGCCAGAGGCGCGGCCGCCAAGGTCAAGCCCCGAGCTGCCGCGCGCTAACCTGCGCCCATCAAACCGTCGCGAGCAATCAGACCCAACTGCTGGCGATCACCTTGGTCACGCTGGCAGGCGTATCAGATGGCAAGTTGGTCTGCCCCTGCGCAGGCGGCGCAAAGCTGCTCATCGCATTCACCAGGTTCTGCACCTTGGCTGCCGTGAGCGTCTTGCCATCGCTGGCCACAATGCGCTCCACGCGGGCGTTCTTGTCCGCATACCAGTTCTGCACCACCACCTCATCGCGCGTGCCGATGACATCAATGTGCAGATCATTGCCGGACTGACTGAACCACAACTGCTTTGACGTGATGTCACTCAGCTTCAGCACGTCGCTGTTGAGCCAGGTGCTGTCTGAATCGATGACAGTGTCGATACCATCTCCGCGACCGAACAGATAGGTATCGTTGCCCTTGCCACCCAGAAGCTGGTCGTCACCCTGGCCACCATGCAGGGTATCGTTACCGTCTCCGCCATCCAGTGTGTCATTGCCAACGTTGCCGTTCAGTGCGTCATTGCCTTTACCACCAGACAGACTCGCGCCGATGGTCATACCGGCGTAGGCATACTGCACGTCAGCCCACAAGGTA
>NZ_SCTN01000371.1 GCF_004297345.1 Aquabacterium sp.
GCCGTTGGGGGAGTTGGCACGCCTGTTGACCCTGGCGATCACAGTGAATGCGCAGGATGGCAGTGCCAGCGGCTTCCTCATCAAGGAAGACCAGTTGTTTGGCTTGCATGTAGGGGGCGCGCTGGTCAATGTGCAGGGGCACGAGCAGAACTACGATCCGAGCCTGGTTCATGTGGTGGGTGACGACATCTTCGTAGCCCAGAAAGCCTTGAGGCAATGGCTGTCCATCGATTTCGAGGTGGACCTGCCGACCCTGCAGTTGCGCATCAAGCCGCGTGTCAGGCTGCCGATGCAGGCCCGTTTGCAGCGCGAAAAACAGGGTGCGCCTGGCACCTCGATGGCATCGCGTGCGCAAGATGGCGGCTACGACCTGGTGGGCGTACCGTATGCGATGGCACGCGCGCCCTTTATCGATCAAACGCTGGGCAGCGACGCCCGCTTCGGTCGGGACGCCGCACAGTACAAGACGGCCTATGCGGCCTACATCACCACAGACCTGCTGGGCATGGAGGCCGCCGCGTACCTGTCCGCCTCCAGGGAGAAGCCTGTGCCCGAAGTGCGCCTGGCCTTGGCCCGGCATGATCCGGACGGCCAGTTGCTGGGTCCGATGGGCGCGCGTACCGTCGAGTTGGGTCACATCGTGATGCCAAGCGTGCCTCATGTGTTGATGAGCGGGCAGGGCGGGCTGGGCGTGGCGGCCAACAATCACGCGATGGGGCAGCCGAGCAACTTCGATCGACACAGCATCCGTGGGGATCTGCCGCCGGGTTGGGATGTCACGCTGTACTACAACGATGCCCTTGTCGGCTATCAGCCCTCAGGCGCGGATGGGCGCTACGCCTTCGATGATCTGCCCTTGTCTTTTGGGCCCAATGAATTCCGGCTTGTTTTCAACGGCCCTTTGGGTCAGGTGCGCGTCGAGCGGCAGAGCTTTCTGCTCGATCAGGCCGTCATCAAACCGGGCGAATTTTTTTATACCCTGGCGAGTCAGCAAACGGATCTGGGTGCGCTGCATGTCGCGCAGTTTGACCTGGGCTTGACGCGGGCCTTGTCGGCCAACCTCGGGCTGGTCTCGCGCCCTTCCGGCGCAGCAGACGAGCCGGCCACATTTGCGCAATGGGGCTTGCGCGCCTACCAGGACGGCTTGATCGTCAGCTCGCAGATCACCACGGCGCGGGATGGCGGCTGGCTATCGGACACGGTCTTCAAGACCCGGCTGGGCCGGTTTGCCGTGGGGGGTGAGCATGTTCAGCGCAACAGTCACTTTTTCAGTGAGATGTATGCCCCGGGGCAGGACGGCCTTCGATACCGCGACAAGCTGGGCATGACCGGATCGATGCAGCCCGACGATGGTGCGCCGGTCTCCCTTGCGCTGGAGGCGTCGCGCGATGTGCTGGCCTCGGGCATGGACAACACAGGTGTGGCCGGGCGTATCTCCAGCGTGCTGGCAGGCAATGCGGTGTCCAACAACCTGCGTTGGC
>NZ_SCTN01000372.1 GCF_004297345.1 Aquabacterium sp.
CCCACGTCCTGGTAGACCTTCCAGCTGATGCCAGCCGTCTCCAGCTTTTCAGGGAAGCTGGACCAGTCATAGCCCACTTCGGCGTTGGTGATCACGGGGCCGCCACCCTTGCCATCGTTGCCGCACCAGCCTGTCCACAGGTGGTAGCGATTGGGGTCTGTGGGGCCCATCAGCGAGCAATGGTAGGCATCACAGACCGTGAAGGCATCAGCCAGGGCGAAGTGGTAAGGGATGTCCTGACGCGTGTGGTAAGTCATCGTCACGATGCCCTTGTTGGGCACGAACTGGTCGTGGTTGCCCCAGTTCCAGGCCGCATGCGTGTCGTTCCAGCCGTGAGGCGGATCCTGAAGGAAGGTCAGGCCCACGTTTTCAACGGGTGGGCGGAAAGGCAGCAACTCGCTGTCGCCATGAGCCTGGTGCCACACCGTTTTGCCTGATGGCAACTTGACGGCGCGAGGATCGGCAAAGCCGCGCACGCCGCGCATGGTGCCGAAGTAGTGATCGAACGAGCGGTTCTCTTGCGTGAGGATGATGATGTGCTCGACGTCCTCAATGGTGCCCGTACGGCGGTGGGCCGGAATGGCCAGGGCACGCGCAATGCTGTTGGGCAGCGCACCGGCAGCGGCACCCGCAGCGATCAGTTGAAGAAGTTGGCGACGGCTTTGGTCTTGCATGGCAGTCCTTCTGAAAAAACTGCCGGTACCGTAAACATGGCTCGTGACGCTGACGTGAACGCGCAGCCGCATTCAGATCAAGGTGCCGAAGAGATCATGGGGGCTCATCGCCCTGTCACCCGCGCATTGGATGCTGCAAGGCTCAACAACCTTGATCCGGCAGTACCCACCATGAAGTCAAGTTCTTTCAAACAGGCAGCCAGCGCCCTGGCTGCCGTTCTGGCCTGCGCCGTGTCGCACTCAGCCCATGCCGCCATCGTGATCTCTGAAGTGGACGCGGCCGGCAGCAGTGCTGCTTATGCGGCAGACTGGTTTGAGCTCACCAATACCGGCACGAGCGCCGTCAACATCAACGGCTGGAAGATGGATGACAACTCCAATGCGTTTGCCTCTGCCGTGGCCTTGCGCGGCGTCAGCAGCATTGCAGCGGGCCAATCCGTTGTGTTCATCGAGAGCAACTCGACGGGTTCTACCGACGCTGCCATCAATGCGGCGTTCACTCAGGCATGGTTCGGTGGCAATGCCCCCAGTGGCCTGCTCATTGGCAACTATGGCGGTGCGGGCGTCGGCCTGAGCACGTCAACAGATGCGGTCAACATCTTCACGGCCAGCGGAACACTGGTTACGCGCGTAGACTTCAATGCCTCGACGCTGGGCCGCACCTTCGACAACGCCGCAGGCGTGAACAATGGCGTTCTCACAACTTTCAGCACCGCAGGTCTCAATGGCGCCTTCCTGTCAGCCAACGGCATTGAAACCGGCTCGCCGGGGGCCATCGCCGCGGTCCCGGAGCCTGAGAGCCTGGCACTGTTGCTGACCAGCCTGGGCGTCTTGGGGCTGACGGGCATTCGCCGCAAGCAGGCTTGACGCATCAGGTTCATCCAGCCAAGGACGACTGGAAGTACATGAGCAACGCGTTGCCTTCATCCCTTGACGCGGTCTATCAGCGCACACACAAAGGGCAGATCGTTGCGGCCGGGAAGTCCTCGCTGCTGGGCCATGAATTCATGCTGTGGCTGCGTATGCTCAATGGCCTGACACCCACACGTCAGTTGATGAACCTGGCAGGCGCGTCACCTCATGACGCGCTGCGCATCGTGGATAGGCTACGGGCCCTGGGTCTCATTGAGCAGCGTTGAGTTGAATCAGTCGGGCCAAAAGCTCGACTGGCTCTTCCACCACCGTACTGGCTGCCCCTGCGTAAATGGCACCTTCGTTGCCATCCAGGGTGACAACATCACCTTCGTGCAAGATCAGTTCACCAAATGCCAGCGAGTGTGCTGATTCATCCAGCGACATGGCGCTGCACCCCACCAGACACACCTTGCCCAACTGACGTGCCACAACAGCAGCGTGGGATGTGCGCGCACCCCTTTGCGTCAACAAGCCCGTAGCGGAGACCAGCGCTGCCATGTCACTGGTCTCCGCATCACGCCGCACCAGAATGACACTGGCACCGCTTGCAAAGCGGGCCCGAGCACGGGCTTCATCCAAGGCGATTTCGCCAATGGCCACGCCTGTGCATGCCGTCGCCGCATGAGCCAGCGGCGTCAATGCTTGACCATCAGCGGACACCACGCGCTGGATCATCAAGTCTTGCGGCTTCAATTTGCTTGTCCGCCCTCTGGCCGTGTCGCGCGATATCAAGCCCTCATCCAGCAAATCCAATGCAATACGTGCTGCAGCCTGCGGCGTACGTTTGCCTGAACGGGTCTGCAACATATATAGCCGCCCGTCTTGCACCGTGAACTCGAAATCCTGCATATCGCCAAAATGGTGCTCGAGTTGGCTGGCTGCGTCCCGCAATGACTGCCACGCATGCGGGAGCACCGAGGCCATCTCGGCATGCCCGTGGGCGCTGCGACGGCCAGAGACCACATCTTCACCCTGTGCGTTGAACAGGAAATCGACCCAGAGATGTGGCTCGCCCGTGGCTGGGTCACGCGTGAAGCCGACCCCGGCGCCGGATTGGCCTCCTGCGTTGCCAAACACCATCTGCTGCACGGTCACGGCCGTCCCCAGATCATCAGGCAACTGGTTCACGCGACGGTATTCACACGCCTTGGCGGATTGCCAGGACTTCAACACAGCGGCGATGGCTGCCGTCAATTGCGCCTGCGGATCCTGCGGGAAAGCCTGCCCTGCTTCTCTGGCATAGGTGGCAAGACAAGCGCGTGTGATAGTGCGCAATTCGGCAAAGTCCAGATCCCGCTCATCGCGGCCACCCGCAACGGCCGCCGTCTCAGCATCAAACAACGCTGGGTCCAACCCCGCCACCACCTCCGCATACGTCACCACGAGCCTGCGATACGCATCCCAGACGAGACGCGGGTTGCCCGTCTGGCGAATCATGCCGCTCACCGTGGCATCGCACAGACCAATGTTGAGCAAGGTCTCCATCATGCCGGGCATCGACACAGGGGCGCCAGATCGGACGGACAACAGCAAAGGTTGACGCGCATCTCCCAGCCATTGCTGGCAAGCGTCCTGCAAGGCCGTCAAGCCATGCGCCCAGCTTGCCGGCTCGCAGGCCTTGGCTCGCGTGGCGTCATCCTGGCAATACGACGTTCCCAATACAAAGGCGGGCGGCACGGGCAAATTGATCTGGCTCATGCGCAACAAGTTATAGGCCTTGAAGCCCATGGTCTGGGCCGTGGCTGCCTCCAGTTGATGGCGCAGTTGCTCGGCATCGCCACATCCGATGAGATACAGCGCGTGAGCCGTGCTCATGATGGCACCCCCGCTTTGTCGAACGCCACTTCGCGCAGCCCATACCCCGCAGCCAGCAATCGATCGGATGCCAACTCCAGCGTCATGGCCAGATCGTTGGCCAGCATCAGAGATGGCGCATCATCGATTGCATGGAGGATCACACGGCGAGCCTGGCGCAGCAACTCATCGCATTGGCGCTCCGCCCGCAACACGTTCCATGTGGCAGCCAGAAAAGCATCGCTGTCCGCCGCCGTGCTCTGGCTACCCAGCGTGCGCGCAATCGTCAGCGCCTTGATGTGATCTTGCGTAGCCCGCAAGACGGTCTGAGCCAGCCTGGAGAGAGCCAGCCGCACATCATGGTTCCAACCCTTTTGATGATGATCGGCGATCAGGCTCATCATGAAGGCCGCTTCTTCGAGCGCGTCAGCCACATCGTCAGACAGTGCCAGCAAGCGGGCGATGGGCTGCCAGCGCGGTTGGCGTTCGGCCTCCTGCCTGGCCTGCATCACCAAATGATCGGCTCGACGCTCCCAGGCTTTGGCCCGGGCAGCCAGATCCTGCGCAGCATCCTGCAAACTGTCATGCCCATGGGCCAGGCCATCACTGACCGCCTGAGCCAATGCCTGGCAATACGCCGCATGGTCGTCCAGCAAATCAAACTCCGTCGTGCGCTTTTGCACCTGGCGTGACAACAACAGCCGAGTTTCATCGGCGATCAGTGCCAAGGGCTGGCCATGCAGCAGCGCATCGCAGGCCAGGCGCATGACATCCAGCATGAAGGTCTGCGCCGGGGCATCGCCCAATACCTCGTCCAGGCGATCACCAATGCGGAAAGCACCTGTTCCTGCGGCTTGCATCGCATCAAACACGAGCCGCTCCCCGCCCGCTTTCAACCAGGCCATGTGCCCAAGCTCCGCTTGAGCCGCCGCGGTCAGCACGGCAATCGCGCCTTCCTTGTTCACAAAATGCAGCAAGCGCTTTCGTGCGCGGTTCCAATCGATCAGAAACACGATGCTGGCGCCCAAACCCTCCAGCACCTGCTCCAGTTGGGCTTCGTCATGGCACTCGAAACGCGCGGTACCAACCGAGTACGCCTCGCCTTGATTGAGCTCCACGGTGGTTCTGGACTCCGTGGCGGACCAGCTCGCCCCCAACGGCGCCAACAGGCTCTGGAAGAAGGCAAACCGCGTGCGATGCAGATCCGAGTACGTCAGGCTGATATCCAGGCCCTTGACGCGCATGACCAGCACATGGGCATCGTTGGTACCAATGTCGTTTTGCAGCAGCAACTGATCGCCGTCACGCGTGGCAGCCGTATCCAACCCTGGGTGATCCAGCTTCAAAGGTGCGGTGCGATGAAGCCCCCTCATGAAGGCGCCGACCAGCGGACGGTCTTCCGGCGCCAATTGCCACACGTGGGCACCATCAATCAATTCACTGGCCAGCGACTCAGCCAGATGATTGATCTGCTTGTGCAGATCCATGATCAGCAAATGCACACTGTCGTCGGCATGCCGATCCCCGTGCGTCAGACTGTGCAACTGAGACCTGTCGAGCTGCTCGCCGTGCAGCGCATCCAGCCAGTCCTGCCATTGATGAACGCGCAAATGAGGTTCGGCATCGTCCGTGCAGGCTTCCAGCACGGGCCGCGCCATGATCGCCAGATCGTCCGTCAGGCTGCTCACGAGACGATCGAGTTCCGGCACGACCAGTAGGCCATCGATGCGACTGGCGCCTGCAGGCAGTTCATGCAGCCACGAGGCATTGCTCAAGCCAGCGGCATCCAGTTCACGCGAAAGATCCAAAGCCTCTCGGTCGGGATGATCAGCGTGACTCGATGCTGCCTGCAGTACCGTGAGATACACCTTGAGCCGGTCGTTCGCGGCCAGCGCAGCCTTCACCCAGACCGGCATCAACAGCCCACGTTGCCCCAACGACGCCAGTGCTTGACTCTTTTGCATGTTCGCCCCCAAAACATGCAATCAGTCTGGAGGCGACATATGACGAGACAGTGGCAGTCGACGCGGCCAGTTGCACCAGCCTGCCGGCTATGCCGACCGGACCTTGAACGCGGCAACCGACTCGGCCAATGCCATGGCCTGCTGCTTCAAACTGGCGGCAGCCGCACTGGACTGCTCAACCAAGGCGGCGTTCTGCTGGGTCATGCCATCGAGTTGGGTAATGGCATGGTTGATCTGGCCAATGCCAGTACCTTGCTGCACGGCTGCCTGAGACAGATCGGCAATCAAACTGTTGACGCGATCCACGGAACCGACCAATTCGCGCAGGGACTGCCCCGCACGCGCCACATTCACCGAGCCGGTCTCAACCATGTCCGAAGACGCACCGATCAGCGTGCGAATCTCCTTGGCCGCGCCACCACTGCGTTGTGCCAGTGCGCGCACCTCGGAAGCCACGACGGCGAATCCGCGCCCCTGCTCACCAGCACGCGCAGCTTCGACCGCCGCATTGAGCGCCAGAATGTTGGTCTGAAATGCAATGCCATCGATCACGCCGATGATGTCCCGGATCTTGGCCGATGAGGTGCTGATCTCTGACATGGTGCTGACGACATCGTCCATGGCGGCACCACTGACTTGTGCTGTCTGCATGGCTGCCCCTGCCAGTTCACGAGCCTCCTGTGCCACCTCCGCACTATGCTGAACCGACTGCGTGATCTGCGCCATGGCAGAGGCGGTCTCCTGCAAGGCACTGGCAGCCTGCTCGGTCCGATTGCTGAGGTCCTGGTTGCCCACGGCCACCTCGTTGCTGGCCACGTTGATCGTCTCCGTTGATTGACGAATGGACCGAACCATGCCGGAGAGAGAGCCCACAAACCGGTTG
>NZ_SCTN01000373.1 GCF_004297345.1 Aquabacterium sp.
CCAAGGGCGGCCAAGCCTTGATGCCCGTGGCCATTCAGTGCGGCCAGGATGCGCGCACCAACCCCATGTTTCTGCGTCCCACGCCGGGCAACACGGCCGCGTTCTGGTCCTGGCAGATGGCCAAGAACGTGGTACAGGCAGCGGACTTCAACTACCACGAGATGTTCGTACACCTGGGACGCACGCATCTTGTCTCGGAGGCGTTCAGCGTGGCCACGCAGCGTTGCCTGGCCCCCAGCCATCCCCTGCACGTACTGCTGGTTCCGCACTTTGAAGGTGACATCTGGATCAATCTCCTGGCGGCCATTACCATCCTGTCGCCCGGCACGTTTGGCGACATCATTGAAGGCCCTCCGCTCAAGGCCATGCAGAGTGGCGCCGTGCAGGATCGCCGGGCTTTTGACTTCTACGCTGGCATGCCTGCCGAAGACTTCCGTGCACGCGGTGTCGATGACAGCGCAGGCTTGCCGGAATACCCCTATCGCGATGACGCCCTGCTGCTTTGGAACGCCATCTCGCAGTGGGTGCAGGACTACATCGCCCTGTACTACCGCAGTGACAACGATGTCATCAACGATCAGGAGCTGCGAGCCTGGACGCAAGAGCTGATCAACAAGGGCCAGGTCATGGGCTTCAAGCCCATCACGAGCGTGGCGCAGTTGAACAGCGTGATCTCGATGGTGATCTTCACGGCCAGCGCACAGCATGCCGCCGTGAACTTCCCGCAGCAATCGGTGATGACCTACCCGCCCTTGTCGGCAGCGGTCAGCCGTACACCACCACCCACGCAAACCAGTGGCGCCACGCAAGCTGACTGGTCCAGGCAGTTGCCCGGCACATTGGTCACCTTCGCGCAATACAACTTCCTGCAGGTGCTCGGTGGCGTCCATTACCGGCCGCTGGGTGACTATCGCCACAACCGCTTCCCCTACGCGCCCGTGCTGACGGATCCCCGCGTGGCACCGGCGCTGCAACGCTTCAAGGCTTCGCTGGCGCAGATCGAGTCCACGATTCAGGCGCGCAACACCACACGCAGCCACCCCTACCCCTACCTGCTGCCCAGCCTCATCCCCACCAGCACCAACATCTGACACACACAAGGATCACTCATGTCACTGTCTTTCAAAATCGGCCAACGAGCGGGCCGCTGGCTCGCCACGTTGGCGCTACTGGGCGCCGTCGCGCCGATGGCATCGCAGGCCGGCCAAGCCGGTCAGCTCTACATGCCGGAGATCGTCGGCAACAGCGTGGCGGTCATCGACACGGCCACCGAACAAGTCACCTCGCGCATCCCGGTAGGCCCAACGGGCAAGCGCCCCGCCGTGCTGGCCGCCACGCTGGATGGCAGCAAGATTTATGTCGATAACTTCGGCTTGTTCCCGGCCACGGTTTCGGTGATCAACCGGCGCACCAATGCGGTCAAAACCATGATCGTGGGCAGCACGCCGCTGGGCATTTTCACGTCCATGGATGGCCGTGAGATCTATGTGCCTGAAGTGGGCTTTACCGTCGAGGTCATCGATGTGGCCACCGACAAGATCGTGCGCAAGCTGCACTTCCCCGACATCCCCGCCGGCGCCATGAGTGGGCCTGACGGCAATCTGTATGTGAGCTTCGCATCTGGCTTTCTGGGCGTCTACAACCCGCAAACAGGCGCGACCATCCGCAAGCCCATCTGGGTGGGTGGCGTCGGCACTTTCTGGTTCAGCTTCTCCAAGGATGGCAGCAAGCTCTACACAGACAGCATCAGCAAGATCGGTGTGATCGACGTGACCAGTTGGCGCGTGGTCAAGACCATCAACACCAATGACGCCGGCACCTTCAGCATCGCCAACCCGGGCGCCTTCACCTCGACCTTGTCACCAGATGGCAGCAAGCTCTATGTGACGCGCTGGGGCAGCACCGGCGTGCTGGTCATCGACACACAGACCGACACCGTCATCAACACCATCCCGACCAAGGGGCAAACCATCAACGTCGTCTTCAGCGGTGACGGCTCACGCGGCTACATCAGCGACCTGGGCACGACCACCACCGGCTATCAAGGCGCATTGGGTGACCTGCTGCTGTTCTTCAACATCATCGGCCCGGCCGTGGGCGTCGGGTCAGGCCAGGTCATCGTTTTCGATCCCCAGACAGACCGACAAGTCGGCCCGGCCATTCCGACCCGAGGCGGCCCCAGTTGCGGCGTCTGGCTTCCCAGCATCTGACGAAGCCGCCAAGCAGTTCGACCAACCCGGCCCGAAAGGGCCTTCCAACTACATCAACACCTCACATCCATGAACAATCACCTCGCTCCTCATTCGCGCATGGCGCATCGCACCCGGCACTGGCGCAACAAGACGCTGAGCCTGCTGGCCAGCCTGAGCATGGCCTTGCTGGCTTCGCCATCTGCACAAGCGCAGGCCAGCCGGCTTGACGGCATCAACTACATCCCCGCGGACATCGACAACTCCGTGCTCGTGGTGGACAGCAAGACCAACACCATCCTGCAGAAGATCCCCGACGTTGGCCAGCACCCCATCCAGCTCAAAGCCCTGCCTGATCGCTCCAAGATCTACGTGGACAACTTCGGTCTGGCCAAGATGGAGATCGCGGTCATCGACACGAACAGCAACCGCGTGATCAAGCGGATTCAGACCAAGGGGGCGCCTTATGCCACCACCACCTTGACACATGACGGCCGCTATCTGTTCTTCTCGACCAACCTGTCCGTCGTGCAGGTCATCGACACGCAGACCGACACGATCGTCAAGACCTTCCCCATGTCGCTCCTGCCTCAGGGCGTGGAGATCAGCCCTGACGACCAGACCTTCTATGTGTTCTACCCCAGCGGGGTACGTGCCTACAGCACGGCCACCGGCAAACAGGTCAAGCCCTATCTGTACGTGGGCCTGCTGCCCGCCTGGTCCAATATGAGCCACGACGGCAGCAAGCTGTATGGCCTGAACTTCGTCGGCGGCGATGTCGCCGTGATCGATACACAGGCCTGGAAGGTCACCAAGCGGCTCAATATGGGCTTGCTGTCCTACCCCATCTCCGGCACGGTCACCCCCAACGGCAAGCAACTGTGGGTGTGCAACATCAACGCCTACAACATGACGGTCATCGACATTGAACACGATCAAATCGAGAAGGTGATTCCCGTCAAGCGCCTGCCGGTCTACGTAGGCTTCAGCCCGGATGGCCAACGCGGCTTCCTCAGCGACCTGGGCCCACTCACCCAGAACCTGAACCTCATTGGCCGGGCATTGGTGTTTGACATCTTCTACGCCCTGCCGCCCAACCTGCCTGGCAATGTCACGACCTACGACACCAGCTCAGGTCTGCAGATGGGGCAGCCCCTGGTGACGCCGACAGGCCCACTGGTTGGCGTGTACTTCTGATCGTGTACGTGTGATCAAGCACCCCAGCAGCGCCTGCTGGGGCTTGACTCATCACTCGATCGGCGTGAGCTTGGCCACGCTGAGCATCAGCCACTTCGTTCCATGGCGACCGAAGTTGACTTGCACGCGGGCGTCCGGCCCGCTGCCTTCCACCGTCAGCACCACGCCCTCGCCAAACTTGTTGTGGAACACGCTCTGGCCCGCGCGGAAGCCGCCTTCCGTCTTGGCTTGCGCCATCTTGCTGGGCAAGGGCGCGGTCAGGTCCTTGAAGTCGTCTTCCTTTTTGGCGCCGTAAGGCTGGCCGCCATAAGCACCTCGGCTGCCGCCGGCGTAGCCGCCTGAGCCTTGGTTCGCGCGATAAGGCTGAGCGCCCGCGCCCACCATCGAGCCCATGCCCTTGCCGCTGGACCATGCATCGTTGTAGGACTTGGCAAAGCCCGAACCGAAGCCCTGGTTGCGCGGTGTGAGCCACTTGAGGGCGTCTTCCGGCAGCTCATCCAGGAAGCGGCTCTTGATGTTGTAGCGCGTCTGGCCATGCAGCATGCGCGTCTGGCTGAAGCAGATGTGCAAGCGCTGACGGGCCCGTGTGATGGCCACGTACATCAGGCGACGCTCCTCCTCCAGACCCTCAGTCGAATTCATCGAGTTCTCGTGCGGAAACAGCCCCTCCTCCAGGCCTGTCAGGAACACGTTGTTGAACTCCAGGCCTTTGGCCGCGTGGATGGTCATCAACTGCACGGCATCCTGGCCAGCCTGCGCCTGATTGTCGCCCGCTTCCAGCGATGCATGTGTGAGGAAGGCCAACAGCGGCGAGATGATTTCACCGGTCTCAGCATCGGGCAGCGTGTCCACACGGGCCACGGCTGCAGGCAGGCCTTCGGTCAAGGTGCCAGCGGGCTCGTCCACCGGCAGCGCCACGGCATCCTTGCCAAAGCCCTCCTGCGTCACAAAGGCCTCGGCGGCGTTGACCAGTTCGCCCAAGTTCTCCAGCCGCTCCTGGCCTTCCTTCTCGTTGCGATAGAAGTCCGCCAGGCCAGATGCCTCGACCACATGCTCGATGATCTGGCGCAGCGTCAGGCCACGAGTGGCGTCACGCATGGCGTCGATCAAGGCCACAAAGCCCTGCAGATTGGCGCCGGTCTTGCCAGGCACGGCCGTCACGCTCTGGCTCAAGCTTCGTGCTGACGAGCGGGCCGCATCCTGCAGCAACTCCACACTGCGTGCGCCAATGCCACGCGCAGGGAAGTTCACCACACGCAGGAAGCTGGTGTCGTCATTCGGGTTCTCGATCAGGCGCAGATAGGCCAGCGCATGCTTGACTTCGGCCCGCTCAAAGAAGCGCAAGCCGCCGTACACCTTGTAAGGCACGCCCGCATTGAACAAAGCCGATTCGATCACCCGTGATTGCGCATTGCTACGATACAGCACGGCCACTTCATGCAAGGGCTGCCCTTCACGCTTGAACTGCCGGGCTTCATCGACCACCCAGGCTGCCTCGGCAAAATCGCTGCTGGCCTCGTAGATGCGGATGGGCTCGCCCTGGCCCGCATCCGTGCGCAGGTTCTTGCCCAGGCGCTTGCTGTTCTGGGCGATCAGCGTGTTGGCTGCATCCAGGATGTGCCCATAGCTGCGGTAGTTCTGCTCCAGCTTGATCACGCGTGGCACGCGAAACTCGCGCTCGAAGTCAGACATGTTGCTGACCTGTGCACCGCGGAACGCATAGATGCTCTGGTCGTCATCACCCACGGCAAACACGCTATTGCCCGTGACAGCCGGGTTGCCCGCGAACATCTTCAGCCACAGGTACTGCAGGTTGTTCGTGTCCTGGAACTCGTCGACCAGGATGTGCTTGAAGCGACGCTGATAGTGCTCGCGCACCTCAGGATGGTCACGCATGATCTCGTAGGTGCGCAGCATCAGCTCGGCGAAATCCACCACGCCTTCACGCTGGCACTGGTCTTCATAGGCCTGATAAACGGCCAGTTGCATGCGGCCAAGTTCATCACGCGGCTGGATATCGCGCGGGCGCAAACCACCGTCCTTGGCATTGGCGATGAAGTAGCTCGTTTGCTTGGGAATGCACTTTTCTTCGTCGAACTTCAGCGCCTTGATGATGCGTTTGACGGCCGACAACTGATCTTGCGTATCCAGAATCTGGAAAGCCTGCGGCAACCCGGCCACCTTGGCATGCGCCCGCAAAAAGCGGTTGCACAGGCCGTGGAAGGTACCAATCCACATGGCCCGGGTATTCAACGGCAGCATGGCCGACAAACGCGCCTGCATTTCCTTGGCGGCCTTGTTCGTGAACGTCACGGCCATGATGCCGGCAGGCGACACCTGCCCGGTCTGCAACAACCAGGCGATCCGGGTGGTCAGCACGCGTGTTTTACCAGAGCCAGCGCCAGCCAGGATCAACGCCGGCCCTGGCGGCGCCGTCACCGCCGCCAATTGCTCCGGATTGAGGCCCACCAGCATGGGGGAGTTGCCCGCAGGGGGTGGTTCAGGGAACAATTCAGTGGTGTCAGTGCGCTCATTCATCCAAAAATTGTAGGCGCGCTTGATCCAATGCGAGCCCGATCCCCCTCAAAGGGCGGGCCGCCGATCATAAAAACAGGGAAAAACATGTTTCAGAACAGTCCGTCAGCCCCGCGAGCAGGGGGCCTGACAGCCTCGCCATTGATTACCCGCAACGCAGGCGATTCGCCCGTGCCGCTCGGCCCCCACCCCGTCAGCCTGCACACCATCCGATTCACAGGCTCGGGCAGCGAATACTTCCGCATCTGGATCGTGAACCTCCTGCTGACGCTGGTGACGCTGGGCCTCTACTACCCGTGGGCCAAGGTTCGCAAGCTTCAGTATTTTTACGGCAACACGGTCGTGATCGGCCACACTCTGGCTTTCCATGGCGAGCCCAAGAAGATGCTGAGAGGTTTCTTGCTGGTCAGCCTGCTGATGTTGACGTATGGCGTGGCGGGTCGGGTCTCGCCCACTGCAGGCGCAGTAGCTGGCCTGATCCTGGCCGCCATCTGGCCAGCCCTGATGCGTGCATCCCTTCAGTTCCGCCTTGCCCAAACGAGTTGGAGAGGGCTGCGCTTTCACTTCACGGGTTCGCTCAAAGACGCCTACATGGTGTTCCTCAAACCGATCCTGGTCAGCCTGGGCGTGGTACTGCTCAGCGTGATCGTGGCCGCCATGCTGCCGCGCGCTTTGTCCGGGATCTTCGTCGCACTCATCGCGATCGGGGGCATGGTGTGCCTGGGCCCCTACATGCTTTGGCGCATCAAGCGATACCAGCACCAGCACTACGCGTTGGGTCAGTTGCAGACCAGCTTCAAAGCCACCTTCGGCGACATGCTGCGCATCTTCCTGAAAACAGGCCTGCTCTCCGTTGTCGCTGTCACTGGCATGGTCATTTTGTGTGGGCTGCTCTTCGCTGCTGTCGGCATGAACCAGGTCCTCTCGTCGAAACCCGACATGCGCCAGCTGATGTCATGGAGTGGCTTGCTCGTACCAGCCATGGTCATCGCCTACATCCTGATCACGCAGGTCATTCAAGGCCCGTATTTCAGCTCACGCATGCAGAACCTGGTCTGGACGCAAACAGGCAATCGGCTGGTCCGCTTCAAGAGCCATCTGGGCTGGGGCGAGCTGGCGTGGCTGGCGCTGAAAAACTGGCTGCTGGTGGCGTTGACGCTGGGGCTGTACTGGCCCTTTGCCGCCATCGCGCTGGCCCGTGCCAGATTGCAGGCCATCGTGATTCACACGCGTCAGGATCCTGACCTGCTGCTGGCACAAGCCAACCAGACCACATCGGACGCAAGCGGTGACCTGGCCGCAGACCTGATCGGCATTGACGTGGGTTTGTGATCATGTCAGCCACTGACATGCCACTTCTGGTGGACTACTTCGACGGCCTGTCAGCACGCGCGCACCGGGTCAGCATGCGCCTTCATCAGGACATGCTGCAACTCACCGGCCCCGACCTGTTCAGGCAGATTGCCATCAACAAGGTGCAGTGGTCCGAACGCACGCGACACGGCATCCGCAACGCCCACTTCATGGATGGAGGCTCGATCCAGTCGCTCGATAACGGCCACTGGGATGACTGGCTGAAGGCCCATCACCTGGGTGAGACGATGGTCGTGCGTGCACAGCAAAGCTGGCGCTGGACGGCCTTGGCCACGGGCGTGCTCCTGCTGGTTGCTGTGCTGGGTTACTGGTGGGGGCTACCCATGGCGGCTCGTGCCCTGACGCCACTGATTCCGGCTGCGGTCGATCAGGAGATCGGCCAGCGCACGCTGCAAGCCATGGACGAGCAGTGGCTGCACCCAAGCCAGCTTGGCGAACCCGTGCAAGCACACTGGCGGCAGAAGTTCGACCTTGCCGCGCAACAAGGTTCTCCTCGCCAGACCGTGGCCGTGACGCCCTCGCAAGCGGGCATTCGTCTGCATTTTCGCCATGCGACCATCGGCCCCAATGCCTTTGCCCTGCCTGATGGCAGCATCGTGGTCACAGATGAACTCATCGCGCTGCTACAAGACCGTGAGGACGTGATCCTTGGCATTCTGGGGCACGAGTTGGGGCACGTCCAACTGCGCCATGGCCTTCGCACACTCATCCAGACCGGGCTGCTGGGCGTGATCAGCAGCGCTGCCTTTGGCGACTTCAGCACGTGGCTGGCTGGCGCACCGGCACTGCTGGGCCATCTGGCCTACTCACGCAATCTGGAGCGTGAGGCCGATGATGTGGCCATCGCGTTCATGCATCGCAACCACATCAAGCCATCCGTGATGGTCGTGTTCTTTCAACGACTGAAGGCCAAACACCCCTCAGGTCAGGATCTGGGCATCGCGTTCAGCAGCCATCCTGCTGATGCCGAGCGAATCGCCCGCTTCAAAGCCGCAGATCTGGATGATCCTGCCGCCCCGTAAAAGCCACGGACGCAACCTCAAGCACACAGGCTCGCTCACGCAGCAGCAGCCAACGCCATTGCTTCTTCTCGGGTCAGCAAGCGCTCCATCAGTTCACGCACGCTGCGAATCTGGCTGCCAAACGGCAACTCCCCCGTGCCACGGAAGAACAAGCCCTTCTTGATATCGCCCCGCATGGCGGCGGCCAATTGGTTGTCGATGCAGAACTGGCCCCAACCCGGCAAGCCATCGCGCAAACCACACTGAGCCAGGCAGTCAAACGCCTTGGTACAGCGCTTCTTGGCATGGCTGACCGCCTGCAGTTTGGACTCGATCTTCAAGTAGGCCTTCAACCAAGGTGTGGCCACAGCACGGGCCGGCAAGCCTGCCACGCTGGTGAACTCAACCATGTCTTCATCGCGTGCCTCGGCCAGCACGCGCTTGAATTCCGGGTGCGCATCGCCCTCCGCCGTCACAGCAAAGGGGGTGCCCAGTTGCACGCCTGCCGCGCCCAGATCCTGCACACGCTGGATATCTTCACGCGTGCGAATGCCGCCTGCGGCAATCAAGGGAATCTCTTTTTCAATACCCGCTGAACGCATGAAGGCCAGCACCTCCGGGATCACACGCTCGAACTCAAAGCGTGGGTCGTTCAGATCGGCGATCCTGGCTGCGCCCAGGTGGCCGCCAGCCAGGCGAGGATGCTCGATCACGATGGCATCCGGCAAGCGCTTCTTGCGCTCCCACTTCTTGATGATCAACTGCACGCCGCGTGAATCCGACAGGATCGGAATCAACAGGGCCTTGGGATGATCCTGCGCCAGATCGGGCAGATCCAGTGGCAAGCCGGCCCCCACCACCACGGCATCAATGCCGGCTTCCAGCGAGCGCTTCACGTAGCCGGCGTAATCGCTCACGGCGCGCATCACGTTCATGGCCAACAAGCCGCGCCCTTCGGACAACTGACGTGCCGCCTTGACCTCGCGCTCAACGGCTTCCAGATTCGCTTGGTTGATGGCTTCGCGCGTGGCGGCGTCTTGCCCGACGCGCGATGACCAGCCCTGGGTACGTTCCATCAGATCGGGATGATGGCGACGGATGTCTACGCAGGAGATCGTGCCCATGCCACCCATGGCCGCCACGCTGCCCGCCAGGCGGTGTGCCGACACGCCAATGCCCATGCCACCTTGCACGATGGGCAAGAGATCCCTGCCGCCCAGCTTCATGCTCTTGAGCCCGCTGTCGCCCAGCTTGCTGGCCAGTGCCGTGTCAATGTGCGCGGAAGATGCGGAAGGCGCGGCAGCGTGATCGGGTGTCTCTTGCATCATGGGCATCGTTCAAAATGGAATGGCCCAGAAGGTAACGGGCTCACGCGCCCATGGCTTTGCGTCAGGTCAAGTCAGATCCACCGAATCCTTGTAATCGGGGACACTGGCCTGCCAGCCCAGCTGTTCGTTGATGCGAAGCCGCAAGGTGTCTGCGGCCTGGGGCTCGCCATGGTTGATGAACACGTGCTCGGGCTGTTTTGCCAGCCCCTTCAACCAGTTCAGCAAACCGGCCTGATCAGCATGGGCTGACAGGCCCTCGATCTGCGCCACTTCAGCCCGGATCGGCACGTACTCGCCAAACAGCTTGATGGACGATGCCCCCGCAGCCAACGATGCGCCGCGCGTACCGCCGGCCTGGAAGCCGCTGAGCACAATCGCGTTGCGCGAATGCGGCCCGTAATGCTCGATGTGATGCAGCACACGCCCGCCTGTGACCATGCCGCTGCCCGCGATGATGACCATGGGATAGCGTTGACTCAGCAAGGCTTTGGACTCTTCCACATCGCGCACGAAACGGGTCATGTGGCGGATGCCTTCGCACTCCTCGGTGCTCAGGCGATGTTCGTTGTGATGCCGTTCGTACAAGCCCGTGGCCGAGATGCCCATCGGGCTGTCCAGCACCACAGGCAGGTTGGGGATCGCCCCCGCTTCCTTCAGGCGATAAAGCGCATACAGCAAGCCTTGCGTGCGCCCCACGGCGAAAGCGGGGATGATGACCACGCCGCCGCGTGCTGCCGTTCGCCGCACCACATCGCCCAGCTTCTCGATGGGGTCCATGGCTGGATGCAGGCGATCACCGTAAGTGGATTCGATCACCACCCAATCGGCCTGTTGACCAGTTTGCGGCGGCTGCATCACCAGATCGTCCTCACGGCCCAGGTCGCCCGAGAACAGCGCCGTCTTGCCTTGGTACTCGATCGCGATGCTGGCCGCGCCCAGAATATGCCCCGCCGGCGAGAAGCGCACACGCACGCCCTGCCCCAACTCGATCGCGCCATCGGTCGCGACGCGGTGGAAATGCTTCAGGCAGGCCTTCACGTCCTTGACGGTGTAGAGCGGCTCGGCGGGCTCGTGGCGGGTCTTGCCATGACGATTGCGGTAGTAGGCCTCTTCTTCCTGAAGATGCGCCGTGTCCTGCAGCAAGACCTCGCACAGATCCGCCGTGCCAGAGGTGGTCCAGATGGGGCCTTTGAAACCCTGGCGCGTCAGCAGGGGCAGGGTGCCACTGTGATCGATGTGTGCATGGGTCAGCAAGACGGCGTCCAGGCTCGCGGGATCAAAGGGCAAAGGCGCCCAATTGCGCTCCCGCAAGGTCTTGAAGCCCTGGAACATGCCGCAGTCCACCAGCAGCTTCAGTCCGCCAACTTCCACCAGTGTCTTGGAACCCGTCACCGTGGCGGTCGCGCCATAAAACGTCATGCGCATGGATGTCATTCCTTTGTGGGCGTCACAGCCGACGCCTTGTTGTCAGCCTGAGGCGATGCAGACTGGCGAGCCTGTGCGAATTGCAATAACAAGGGCATCATCACTGGCCGCAGGCGCTGCCACCCTTGCCACAGCGACAAACCGCGCCCGGCCAATCGGGCCACACCTTTCGGCTGCCAGACGGCCAGGGCCATGGCACCCGCGACCAGCCAGTACGGGTGCTTGCTCAACCAACGCCCGGTGGACAAGGCGCGGTCCGCCATGCCCGCCACCGGCGCCACCTTGGCGTTGACCTGGATGGCGAAAGCATGTCGCAACACGGCGCTGCGCTGTTGCAGCATGCGCTTTCTCAGCGCCAGTTCAGCCATACGAGCCGAGGGCATACGCATCACTCCTTGTCTGTGGGCTGCGCACCCTTGGCTGCAGCCAGCAAGGCCTCGTGATCGGCCTGCAACTCGGCCAAGGAGGCGGCCAACATGCCCTCCGGCGATGCAGTGATCGCCTTGACGCGGTTAACCGCCCAGGCACATGCCAGTGCAAACGCGGCCGTCAAGCCACCCAGCACCAGAAGCGGATGGCTGTCCCAGAACAGGACCGTGATGAAACCAGCCAGGAAAACGCTGGCCACAGCCCCCATCAGGATGGCAATCGCCCCCCAGGCCAGCACGCCCAGCAGGCGCTGCTTCTCCTCCTCGACCTCGGTGGCCAGCAAGGCCAAGCGGGTCTGCAGGATGGCCATCATGGTCGCGGCCAGCCCTTGCACGGACGACATCAACCGTCCGCGCGCGCCTGCCACGGCCTCAACCCCACTCGTGGCGGCTCCACCACCGGCATGGCCCTGCTGCGACTCACTCATTCATCGACGCCCGAGCAAGAGGCCAATCAGCAAACCGGCCCCTGCCGCAATGCTGATGGACTTCCAGGGGTTCTCATGAACGTACTCGTCCGTCACCTTGGCGGCGGCCTTGGCCTTGTCCACCACAGCGGCCTGCGCTTCGATCAGGCCGGTCTTGGCGCTGGACAAGGTGGCTTGCACGCGGTGGCGCAACTCGGCCACACCCGCGCCAGCATCCCCCGCCGTGGCGGCCAGCAAGGCCTCCGCATCGGCGAGGACCAATTGCAGGTCGGCCATCAGCTTGTCTTTTTGTGCATTAGTCAGGTCACTCATGATTGCGCTCCTTTTTAGGCAATGAAATCAATGCAGGATCAGCAGTGGCAACTGGCTGTGCGCCAGCACGCTCTTGGCCAGTGAGCCATGGATCAGGGCGTCCAGCCCATGGCGGCCATGCGTGGCCATCACGATCAGATCGCAGCCCTGGCGCTGGGCCGTGTCCACGATGCCCTGCTGCACGTTGTCGGTGATCATGAACTGACCATCGAAGTGGACACCCGCCTCCTTAGCCTTGGCCGCAAACGCTTCCAGAATGTCACGGGCATGCGCTTCACAGCGCTTTTCATGCTCCTGAAACGTGGCCACGTCATACGCCACGGCGGCCTGCTCCACCACCAGCACCGGCAGAGGAGGTTCTGCCGTGAAACCCGTGATCGCGGCCCCCAGCATCTTGGCCAGGCCAATGCTGTGCTCGATCGCCTTGTTCGACAACTCGCTGCCGTCCACGGGCACCAACAAATGTTCGTACATGAAAGCCTCCTAACGCCTTGGATTCCCATTTCAGTCAATTGACTGACCTTGTCTCATCCTAGATCGCGAATGTGGCAACGCCAACACCTAAGACCACACTGCGACATCAAAACAGAGGGTTTTTGATCCACCGCATGAAAGCCATCTGACGGCCCTTGCCGCGTGAGCCAAAACGGAACTTGCTCAAACCACCCTCAAATCGTTCGCCAGAAGCCAGAGCCGACCTAAAATCGCGGTTTGGCCCAGAGAAAGCGCCCGCTTCGGGCGCAGACCAGCCTCCCAATACCATGACCGAACTCGCCAAATCCTTCGACCCCGCCCCGATTGAAGCCAAATACGGCCCCCAGTGGGAGCAACGCGGTCTGTACAAGCCCACCCTGGACGCCACCAAGCCGTCCTTCTGCGTCCAGTTGCCGCCGCCCAATGTGACGGGCACGCTGCACATGGGCCACGCCTTCAACCAGACCATCATGGACTCGTTGACGCGCTACCACCGCATGCTGGGCCACAACACCCTGTGGGTACCTGGCACCGACCACGCCGGCATTGCCACCCAGATCGTGGTGGAGCGCCAGCTGCAGGAAAAAGGACAGAACCGCCACGACCTGGGCCGCAAGAACTTCGTCGCCAAGATCTGGGAGTGGAAGGAGCAATCTGGCTCCACCATCACACAGCAAATGCGCCGCATGGGTGACTCGGTCTCGTGGGAGCACGAGTACTTCACCATGGACGACAAGCTGTCCAAGGTCGTGAGCGACACCTTCGTCAAGCTGTACGAAGAAGGCCTGATCTACCGTGGCAAGCGCCTGGTGAGCTGGGACCCAATCCTCAAATCCGCAGTGTCTGACCTCGAAGTCGAGAGCGAGGAAGAAGACGGCTCGATGTGGCACATCCGCTATCCGATTGATGGCAGCGATGAGACCCTGGTCGTGGCCACCACCCGCCCTGAAACCATGCTGGGCGATACCGCCGTCATGGTCCATCCGGAAGACGAGCGCTACACCCACCTGATCGGCAAACTGGTCAAGCTGCCCATCACTGGCCGTCTCGTGCCTGTGATCGCTGATGAACACGTGGACAAGGAATTCGGCACCGGCGTCGTCAAGGTCACCCCGGCCCATGACACAAACGACTACCAGGTCGGTCAGCGCCACAGCCTGCCGATGATCACCATCTTCACGCTAGACGCGCAAGTGGTGTCGCACCTGGAAGAGATCCCCGAGGCCTACCGTGGCCTGGATCGTTTCGTGGCCCGCAAGGCCTTGGTCGCCCAACTCGAGCTTGACGGCCTGCTGGTCGAGGTCAAGAAGCACAAGCTGATGGTGCCGCGCTGCGCGCGTACCGGCCAGATCATCGAGCCCATGCTGACGGACCAATGGTTCGTGGCCATGACCAAGCCCGGCGCGCAAGGCAAGTCAATTGCCGAGCAGGCCATCGAAGCCGTCGAATCCGGCGAAGTCAAGTTCGTGCCCGAGAACTGGGTCAACACCTACAACCAGTGGATGAAGAACATCCAGGACTGGTGTATCTCGCGCCAACTGTGGTGGGGCCATCAGATCCCGGCCTGGTATGGCAGCAACGGCGAAATCTTCGTGGCCCGCACGGAAGAAGAAGCCCATGTGCGCGCCAAGGCCGCTGGCTACGAAGGCACGCTGACCCGCGACGAAGACGTGCTGGACACCTGGTACTCATCGGCCCTGGTGCCCTTCTCCACCCTGGGCTGGCCCGAGCAGACCAAGGAGATGGACCTGTTCCTGCCTTCGTCAGTGCTGGTCACCGGCTACGACATCATCTTCTTCTGGGTCGCCCGGATGATCATGATGACCAAGCACTTCACCGGCAAGGTGCCGTTCAAGCACGTGTACATCCACGGCCTGGTGCGCGATGCGCAGGGCCAGAAGATGTCCAAGTCCGAAGGCAATGTGCTGGACCCGGTTGACCTGATTGACGGGATCGAACTGGCCCCGCTGCTTGACAAGCGCACCACCGGCCTGCGCAAGCCTGAGACCGCGCCGAAGGTCCGCAAGAACACCGAGAAGGAGTTCCCGGATGGCATCCCTGGCTATGGCGCCGATGCCCTGCGCTTCACCTTTGCCGCATTGGCCAGCCTGGGCCGCAGCATCAACTTCGACAGCAAGCGCTGCGAGGGCTACCGCAACTTCTGCAACAAGCTCTGGAACGCCACCAAGTTCGTGCTGATGAACTGCGAAGGCCAGGACTGCGGCATCGTCAAGCACGAGCCCGGCCAGTGTGCGGCCAATGGCTATCTGGACTTCAGCCCCGCCGATCGCTGGATCGTCAGCGAGCTGCAACGCGTGGAAGCGGCCGTCGAGCAAGGCTTCAAGGAGTTCCGCCTCGACAACGTGGCCAACGCGATCTACCAGTTCGTCTGGGATGAGTACTGCGACTGGTACATCGAAATCGCCAAGACCCAGCTCAATGTGGCCAAGGACAGCGGCAACGAAGCGCAGCAACGTGGCACCCGCCGCACGCTGATCCGCGTGCTCGAAACCGTGCTGCGCCTGCTGCACCCCATTACGCCCTTCATCACAGAAGAGCTGTGGCAGGTGGTGGCCCCTGTGGCTGGCCGCAAGCAAGCCGGTTCAGACGACAGCATCGTGCTGGCCCCCTACCCCGTGCCAGACCTGAGCCGCGTGTGCACCGAATCCGACGCCTGGGTTGGCAAGCTCAAGGCCTTGGTCGGAACGGCCCGCAACCTGCGCGGCGAGATGAACCTGTCGCCCGCCGAACGCGTGCCCATGCTGACCACGGGTGACACCGCGTTCATCACGCAGGCAGCGCCCATCCTCAAGGCCCTGGGCAAACTCAGCGAAGTGAAGATCCTGGACGAAACCGCCTTCGCTGCGGCCACGTCCATGGCACCGGTAGCTGTGCAAGGCGAAGCTCGCTTGGCTCTGCACGTTGAAATCGACGTCGAAGCGGAAAAGGCTCGCCTGTCCAAAGAAATCGCCCGACTGGAAGGCGAGATCACCAAAGCACAAGCCAAGCTGGGCAACGAAAGCTTTGTGGCGCGCGCGCCAGCCGCCGTGGTCGAGCAGGAGAAGCAACGCGTGACGGATTTCACAGCCACGCTCGAGCGCCTGCAAAGCCAGCTCCAACGACTGGGTTGAACCCTCCCCCACGATTGAGGCGTCCCCCTGGAAAACAGGGGGACGATTCGTTACACAAGGTGACCATGCCGGTGACACAATCCCGGCCAGTCTCTCTGGAGTAGTTTCATGAGCATCACAAAGGCCATCTTCCCTGTTGCCGGCCTCGGTACCCGTTTCCTGCCAGCCACCAAGGCTCAACCCAAGGAAATGCTGCCCGTGGTGGACAAGCCGCTCATCCAGTACGCCGTTGAAGAAGCCTACGATGCGGGCATCCGCGAGATGATTTTCGTGACCGGTCGCCACAAGCGTCCCATTGAAGACCACTTCGATACCGCCTTCGAGCTTGAATACGAACTGGAACACGCCGGCAAGCTGGACCTGCTCAAAACAGTGCAGTCCATCAAGCCCAACGACATGGAATGCGTGTTCGTGCGCCAGCCCAAGAGCCTGGGGCTGGGCCACGCCGTGCTGTGCGGTGAACGCCTGGTGCGTGGCGAGCCCTTTGCCGTGCTGCTGGCTGATGACCTGATGGTAGGCCAGACCCCCATCCTCAAACAGATGGTCGATCAGTTCAATGAACTGCAAGGCTCCATCCTGGCCGTACAGGAAGTGCCTGCCGAGCACACCAAGCGCTACGGCATCGTGGCCGGCACGCCCGTCTCCGAGCGCGTGATGGCCATTTCCAAGATCGTTGAAAAGCCTGCACCGGAAAATGCACCCTCACGCCTGGGTGTAGCTGGTCGCTACATCCTGACACCTGCTGTGTTCGAACAAATCCGCTCACAACCACGCGGCGTGGGCAACGAGATTCAACTGACAGACGGCATCGCCGGCTTGCTGAGTCTTGAAAAGGTTTACGCCTATCAATACGAAGGCAAGCGTTACGACTGCGGTAGCAAGGAAGGTTTCCTGGAGGCCAATGTCGAACTCGCACTTCAACACGCACAAGTCGGAACATGGTTCCGCAACTACCTCCAACAATTGAAGCTGGACTGAGGCGCCGTGCAGATTTTGGACGCACACGTCCACACCAACAAAAAAGGACCTTGCTCAAGGTCCTTTTTTTATTGCTGACTCATCAGCTTCATGCCCCTGGCTTGAGCACACCGGCCACTTCGAGCTGCATCATGATCATGTTGACCAGCGTGGCCACCGAAGGCCTGCCTGTATCGACACAGTAATGTGCGGTCTGCTCGTACAAAGGATGCCGCTGCTCATACAACTCACGCAGCTTGGCCAGCGGATCGGCGACCTGCAACAAGGGGCGCTGTGTATCGTGCTTGAGACGACGATAGAGCTCATCTGGTGTTGAGCGCAAATACACCACTGTTGTGCGCGCCTTGAGTCTCTCGCGATTCATGGGCCGAAGCAGAGCGCCACCGCCTGTCGCCAGGACCAGCGAAACATCAGGAGTATGGCTCGTGATCTCGTCAATCACAGCCTCTTCATGATCACGAAAAGCGGCCTCACCGAACTGCTCAAAGTACTGGCGAATCGGCATGCCGATCCGCTCTTCAAGCACCGCGTCGGAGTCGAGAAATCGGGCCCCGATGCGTTTGGCAAGTTGCCTGCCGACGGTGGACTTGCCGCCACCGGGCAGGCCCACCAGAGAAATCACCATAGCGGACTCAAGGATTGACCGTAACAGCGTTCGGCAAGGTGATGATGCTGCCACCCATTGTGAACTTAATATCAGCCTTTCCTGCCGTGATGGCTACTGGAGGAGTCGCTGTGCTTGTATTCTGAATGAGCATCGTATGCATTGTGGGCCCCCCAACAACAGCAGGAATAGGCGAGTTATCGACTGCTGCAGAAAAGGTACTGCTGGTCGTCGTCGCGGTAATTGTGCTTCCTGACATCAAGGGATTGCCCCCCGACGAGTCAGCATTAACATTCCCGTCTCTCACGCAGAACTGCAAAAAGGCACGTGTAGCGCCCCCCATCGTCACGGTCATGTATGCGTTGTCAACCAACGTGCTAGTACAAGCTCCGGCCGAAACTTTGTAAACACGGGGCGACAGATCTGTCCTGGAGAAGAAAAGCAATCGATTCAATCTTGCATATGCCGTACCAGCGTTATCCCACGCACCGTTGCCGGCATCAGGATTGGTACTCACACCAACAATGAACTCGCCAGAATTCAAATCACATACACCGTTTTCATTCTTATCATTGCAGACACCAACAGGAACGTCGTCATAGACAGTCTCCGTTCCAACGTCGAACGTTCCATTGCC
>NZ_SCTN01000049.1 GCF_004297345.1 Aquabacterium sp.
GTGATCCAGCGCCAGTTGATGATTCACGACGGTTTCAACGCCTGGCAGCGCGCCAAGATGATGGCTGGCGGCATGTGGTGGCTGTTCAAGCCGGGTGGCCTGCTGCAGCCCATGGCCAAGCACTACTGGACTTACTACAAGCCTGGCTACCACCCCTGGCAGGAAGCCGATCAGGTCGGCTACGAAGAGTGGCTGGCTGCGTTCAACAGCTCGAAGGACCCGCTCAAGGCCAGCGAGCAGATGCGCCATGACCTGGCATTGAGTGCGTAAGCGCGTAACCCGAAATGATTAAAAGGCTTCTTCGGAAGCCTTTTCTTTTTTGGGGTAGATGAAGAAAAACCTAGTAGAAACACCAGTCAGTTGATGTCGCACAGGAAACCCTGCTGTCACACCTCATCCTGTTGTTTCAGCTCACCTGTTCTTACAGTTGAGCTATCCCGGAGATCGAGGAGAGACACATAACATGGCAAATCATCCACAAGCACTGCACCCCATCATCCCGCGCGAAAAGCTGGATTTCGGTTTTGACAGCAGCATCCCCAAGTACTGGTTCGGTGGCGACGCCTTCAAGAGCCGTTTCTTTGATGCCCTGTCGGTGATCTTCCCGCCCGGCGAGAAGTTTTTCATGACCTCGGTGCGTGACTTTCGTGATCGCATCTCCGATCCCAAGTTGCTGCAAGACATCAAGGACTTCAACCGCCAGGAAGCCCAGCACACCTTGGTGCACAACCAGTTCAACGACCACCTGAAGACACAGGGCGTTGATGTGGATTACCTGCTCAAGTGGCTCAGCCAGTTGCTGTTTGACAAGTACCGCAGCCGCTACAGCCGTGAGTACACCCTGGGCCTGACCTCTGCCCTGGAACACTTCACTGCCTTGGGCGCGCACGCCATGTTCGACAAGCGCGACGTGCTCAAGGAAGCTCACCCCAAGGTGCGCGCCATGTACGCCTGGCACGCCATTGAGGAAGTCGAGCACAAGGGCGTGGCGTATGACGTCATGGTCGATTACGCCAAGGTGGGCTACGCCCTGCGCATCTGGACGCTGTTGCACACCACGCTGATCTTCCCGCTGGTGATATTCAAGTTCCTGAACTTCATGCTCAAGCACGACGGTTTCTCGTGGTGGCAGCGCGTGAAACTCAACGCCAAGGGCATCTGGTGGCTGCTCAAGCCGGGCGGTTTCGTGGGCCCTCTGTACAGCCACTACTTCCTGTACTACAAGCCCGGTTACCACCCCTGGGACGAAACCGAGCAACCTGGCTACGATGAATGGCTGCAAGCCTTCAATCTGCACCGCGACCCTGTGGAAGCCAGCGAATTGATGCGCACGACGATGGCTTTGTGATTTTTTATTGCGTTGACAGCCCAGTAGTTGGTTAGACTTCGGCACACCTCATGGGGGTGTGCCGATTTCGTTTATGCGTATTCCACTGCCACCACAAGCCGTTTTAGAGGCGATGGGCATCAAGCCCATTCCACTGTTCATGTTGTCCGCCTGGATCAAGGCGGCGACAAAATGCGGATTCAACGTTCAGCCCCTGTTCAAGGAGGCGGGCATCAAGATCGACCTGATTCGGCTGGAGGACGCTCGGGTGTCCCCCGTGCAGTTGATTTCCCTGCTGGAACAGTGTGTGGCCCTGTCGCCACCGGACAAGCATTTCCCGCTGGTCCTGGGCGATACCTTCGCCTTCGAATCCCTGCCTGAGTTCGAAACCCTGCTGACCACCAGCCCGACCTTGCGCGAAGCCTTGCGCGTGGCCGATCTGGCGCGGCGCATGGTGCTGCCCTGGCTGACGCTGGACGTCAAGGAAGAGGGCGATCTGGCCAAGGTCATCGTGGGGCTGGATGTGCCCATCCCCAATGTGGTGGCCTACGGTTTGCCGCTGCAACTGGTATCTCAGGCCATCCTGGCTTGCATTCGCAAGTTCGGGCGCACGCTGCAAGGCTCTGAAACGGGCTTTGTCGGGGTGACCATGCAGGGACCGCCGCCACCCAATGCCGCGCAGTTTGAACCCTTCTTTGGCGTGCCCGTGACTTTCAATGCCACGCAGGATGCCTTGGTGTTCGAACGTCGGATCCTGGATCTGCCGCTGGAAGGGGCGTTCCCCGCATTGCACGAGCAGGCTCATTTCCTGGCCGAGCAACGCCTGGGCAAGGAGGCTCGCCGCCAAGGCGTGGCCGCCGAAATCGAAGAGTTCATCACGCGAGATCCCAGCTTGCTGGCACTGGGCGTGGAGGACATGGCCGACCGGCTCAACCTTCATCCCCGTACGCTGCAGCGTCGCCTGAAGGACGAGGGCGACAGCTATCTCAATGTGCAGGCGCGCATGCGTCATCGCCTGGCATGCCAGTGGCTGCGCCAGGGCGATGTATCTATCGACGACATCAGCGTTCGCCTCGGGTTTTCTGATCGCCGGGCTTTCACCGCGGCTTTCAAACGCTGGGAGGGCAACACCCCCAGCGCCTGGCGAGAGCAGCAGGTCTGAGTTGCCTGGGGATGGTTCATTTGACTTGCAAGAAAGTCAGATGAGTGGATGCAGACCATCTTTTTCCAGCTTCTGCCCCTTGTTTTTTCGACCTGTCGGGGTTAATGCCTTCCCAGAACAGGTTAGATGCGGCGCAGCATTTTCAATATAGTCGTCAAATGAACCTTTTGGCGGGCGGCTGTGATTGCTCATACCGTTTCTTACACATAGATTGAATGAATTCAGACGACCGTTTGAATTCACCCAATGCAGCACCCTTCTATTTGGGGTGCTGTGTTGTCAGAAATCCTGACTGTGTTGGATCCGTTCATGCATCACCCGTCGCCAAGCTCATCCGTTCCTCTTCCAGCCCTGGGCAGTTGGCGTCAGGCCGCCAATGTGTGCGGCTTCATGATCGAGCCGGTCCTGCGGGACGCCGGGATCGCCACATTCGATACGCAGGCGCCGTTGCGGGTGGCGCCCATGCACCTTTTCAAAGCTTTTTCGATGTGCGTGGAGCGGGCCAAGGGGCATCACTTCCCGTTTGCGCTCGGTGACTCCTTTGTGTTCGAACACTTCGCGGAGTTCGAGACCTTCATTGCGTCGTGCTCCACGTTGAGGGAAATGCTGGAGCTGGCCAGTTGGGCGCGTGAGCTGCTGGCACCTTGGCTGGTTGTCCATCTCGACGAGTTTGGCGCAGAGGCCCACTTGAGGATCGAAATGCGTGTGCCGGATCCCGATCCCCGCGCCCTGTGCCACGTACGTGAGGTGGCCTTGTCGGCCATCAACCAGTTGATTCGGCGGGCCACCAAGGGCTCACGCTGGCTGTTGTCTGTGCGTGTGGCCAGTACGCCGCCAAGCCATCAGCAACAGTTCACCGAGCATTTCGGCGTGCCCGTGTTTTTTGGAGAAGCGGCTGATGCCCTGGTGATGGACCGTCGCTGGCTG
>NZ_SCTN01000374.1 GCF_004297345.1 Aquabacterium sp.
CTGATTGGTATCCACAGGCGCGAGCTTGAACCCGGCATTGCGCAAATCCACCGATGTGTAGAAAGGTGGTGTGTGCTCCATCCATTCAAGCCGGAACCAGCGCTCGATGGCCGGCACGGACTCCAGCATGCGCTGCTCCAGTTCATTGATGGGGCCGGTTAGCGCGGTGATCAGGTGGGGAACCATGGTGGAGCGAGGGTGTTATGTGGATATCTGGGCAGGATCGTAGCAAGTTCGGGGCGCTTGCGTGCTTATTCAAGGGGCGAGCAAGTTTGCGCGGGATTTTTATATGTGCACCGTGCAGCTGTACTCGATTCGTGGCAGTGCGGGCGGGCCATGAAAAAAGGCTGCCCGAAGGCAGCCTTGATGGGATTGAGCAGGGCGGCAACTGTGCGCCGCCCTGATGCCAATCACTCGTCTTACTTGTGATAAGCCGTTTCGCCGTGTGAAGTGATGTCCAGACCTTCGCGCTCTTCCTCTTCAGGCACACGCAGGCCGATCACCAGGTCAACGATCTTGTAGGCGATCAGGGAGACCACAGCCGACCACACGATGGTCAGGCCGACAGCCTTGGCCTGAACCAGCAACTGGGCGCTGATCGAGAACTCGGTCGGCGTGGTCATGGTGACCGTGACCCAGTCAGCGACGGTGGAAGGGCCACCCAGGTTGGGCGAGTTGAACACGCCGGTTACCAGGGCACCGAAGATACCGCCGACGCCGTGCACGCCGAACACGTCCAGCGTGTCATCTGCACCCAGCAGCTTCTTCAGACCGGTCACACCCCACAGGCAGATCAGGCCAGCCAGCAGGCCGATGACCACGGCACCGCCGATACCGACGTTACCAGCAGCAGGCGTGATCGCAACCAGGCCAGCCACAGCACCGGACGCAGCGCCCAGCATCGAAGCCTTGCCCTTGTGCAGGCCTTCACCCAGGCACCAGCCCAGCACAGCAGCGGCGGTGGCAACAAAGGTGTTGATGAATGCCAGCGCAGCGAAACCGTTGGCTTCCAGAGCCGAGCCGGCGTTGAAACCGAACCAGCCCACCCACAGCAGCGAGGCACCCACCATGGTCAGTGTCAGCGAGTGAGGCGTGAACGCTTCCTTGCCGTAGCCGATGCGCTTGCCGACCATGTAGGAACCCACCAGGCCAGCCACAGCGGCGTTGATGTGCACCACGGTACCGCCGGCGAAGTCCAGCGCGCCCCACTGCCAGATCAGACCGGCCTTGCCGTTCATGGCATCGACCACTTCCTTGGAGGTGTAAGCGTCAGGGCCCATCCAGAACCAGACCATGTGCGCAATCGGGGCGTAGCTGAAGGTGAACCACAGCACCATGAACAGCAGCACAGCCGAGAACTTGATGCGTTCTGCGAAGGCGCCCACGATCAGGCAGCAGGTGATGCCGGCGAACGTAGCCTGGAAAGCAGCGAACACGATTTCATACATCGGCACACCCTTGCTGAAGGTGCCGGCGTTGACGAAAGTGCCCGCGACGTTGTCCCAGATGCCCTTCATGAACAGGCGATCCAGGCCGCCGATGAAGGCGTTACCTTCGGTGAAAGCCAGGCTGTAGCCGTAAACGAACCACAGCACGACGATCAGCGAGAAGGTGACCATCACCTGCATCAGCACGGACAGCATGTTCTTGCTGCGCACCAGGCCGCCGTAGAACAGGGCCAGGCCGGGAACCGTCATCAGGATCACCAGCAGTGTGGAGACCAGCATCCAGGTGGTGTCGCCCTTGTTGGGGGCAGGTGCAGGCGCTGCGGCAGCGGATGCCGCTTCAGACGCTGCGGGGGCAGCCGCAGGGGCTGCAACAGGCGCCGATGCCGGTGCGGTGGCTTCAGCGGCAGCCGAAGCGGCTACGGGTGCGGACGCCGCGGCGTCCTGAGCGTGCGAGACGCCCAGTAGACCGAAGGCTGCCAGCCCCAGCGCGAGGGACGCAATGAGCTTTCTCATGAAGATGCCTCTTGGAAACGTGAGATAGAAGGGGATGTGGGTCAGGCGTGAGAGCCGAGGATCAGAGCGCGTCCTTGCCGGTTTCGCCGGTACGGATGCGGACAACCTGCTCGATCGGGGTCACGAAGATCTTGCCGTCGCCGATCTTGCCGGTACGGGCAGACGACTCGATGGCTTCGATCACGCGGTCGAGGATGGACTCATCCACAGCCGCTTCGATCTTCACTTTCGGCAGAAAGTCGACCACGTATTCCGCGCCACGATACAGCTCGGTGTGGCCCTTCTGGCGGCCGAAGCCTTTGACTTCGGTCACGGTGATGCCTTGGACGCCAATGGCAGACAAGGCCTCACGCACTTCATCAAGCTTGAATGGCTTGACGATGGCGGTCACCATTTTCATGGTTGGTTCTCCGGTGAGGTTGGCAAAAATTCAGACACAACCATGTCTGCACGATCCATGCCAGCGCGCCAAATCGGTGAGCCACCTGTGAAGCATTCGAGTCGGTGCACCGAGTTGGCATCTCGGATGGCGGCACGCACGAACTTTGTGCGGTGCCGTGCGTTTGTTACGCCTGTTTGGTTGATGTGCACGCTCTTGGTGCTGACTGGCGTGGAGCTGGTTGTGATGGGCGCCCATTGGTGGGGCCCTTTCGGGGGAATGGCGATTTTTCACAAGGCGGCAAAATTGGCCGTATCCCCGAAATGAAGCATTCCTGACATGTCATTGGCCATCATTCACAGCCGCGCCCTGGATGGGCTCAAGGCGCCAGAAGTCACCGTGGAAGTCCATCTGGCCAACGGTTTGCCCTCTTTCACCTTGGTGGGCCTGGCTGACACTGAAGTCAAGGAGGCCAGGGAGCGGGTGCGGGCCGCCTTGAGCAATTCAGGTCTGGAGTTCCCTTTCAACAAAAGGGTGACAGTCAATCTGGCGCCAGCTGACCTGCCCAAGGAATCCGGGCGCTTCGATCTGCCGATTGCGCTGGGCATCCTGGCCGCCATGGGGCACCTGGACGCCAATCGGCTGGTCGAGCTGGAGTTCGCCGGGGAGTTGTCACTGGGGGGCGAGTTGCGTTCGGTGCGCGGTGCCTTGCCCATGGCCCTGGCTTTGCGGCGCGGTGCCAGCGATGCGCCTGGTGCGCGACAGCGTGGCCTCGTCCTGCCTCAATCGAGCGCGCAAGAGGCGGCGCTGGTCGATGGTGTGCGCCTCTACGGGGCCACACACCTGATGGATGTAGTGGCTGCCTTGCGGCCGGCTGATCAAGGTGCTGGCGGCGATCTGATACGTGCGCAGGCGGTTCAACCGGCAGCGCCGACCATGACTTTGGCAGACCTGAAGGACGTCAAAGGGCAGACGGCGGCCAAGCGGGCGCTGGAGGTCGCTGCGGCTGGTGGCCATTCACTGCTGATGGTTGGGCCGCCAGGCACGGGCAAATCCATGCTGGCTCAACGCTTTGCCGGGTTGCTGCCAGCCTTGGATGATGACGAAGCGCTGGAATCTGCTGCTGTGCTGAGTCTGGCTGGCTGCTTTGATGCACAGCGCTGGCGGCAGCGCCTCATGCGCAGCCCGCACCATACGGCGTCTTCCGTGGCGCTGGTGGGGGGCGGCTCTCCGCCCAGGCCGGGCGAGATTTCGCTGGCACACCACGGCATCCTCTTTCTTGACGAGCTCCCGGAGTTCCCTCGTGCTGCGCTGGAAGCGCTGCGAGAGCCGCTGGAGACGGGCCTCATCACGATTGCCCGCGCGGCGCGGCGCCATGATTTTCCTGCGCGCTTTCAGTTGCTGGGCGCGATGAACCCTTGCCCGTGCGGGCATTTTGGCAACCCGCTGAAAGCCTGTCGCTGTACGCCGGATCAAGTCGCGCGCTACCAATCTCGCCTCAGTGGGCCTTTGATGGACCGCATCGACGTCCAGATTGAAGTGCCTGCCGTGCCACCAGATGTGCTGGCAGCCAGTCCGGATGGGGAAAGCTCAGCCGACGTGGCCGCGAGGGTGCTGCGTGCTCGCGAGCGGCAGCGCTCGAGGCAGGGAGTGCTCAATGCGGAACTGTCGGGCAGTTTGCTGGAGGCGCATGCGCAGGCCGATGCGGCTGCTTCGAGTTTCCTGCAAACAGCCTGTGCACGGCTGGGATGGTCTGGACGGGCTTTCCATCGTGTACTCAAGCTGGCGCGCACGATCGCAGATCTGGCAGGGGCCGACGCCATAAGGCAGTCCCACATGGCTGAGGCCATTCAGTACAGACGGGTTTTGCAACAAATCTGAGATGGCGCAAAGGTGCGATGCAGTGGCATACGAACAAAGGCGGTAAGTCGCGCGCTCCCGGCGCTAGACTTGCCTCAGTACCCTTGTACTGGAATGGCGTTGGAGTGCCTCATCATGAAATCTAATCAAGCGCTTGCTCTTCTGGCCCGCACGGGCCTGTCTGCCCTGATGCTGGGTGTGGCGATGTCTGCTGCATGTGCGGCTGATCAAGCTGCTGGCGGCAAGCCGCCCGTCAAAGCCGAGGCCAATGCCGAAGCACCTTTGGTGAAAGTGTCGGATGCCTGGATCCGCGCTACGGTCAAAGGCCAGAGTGGTACCGGCGGTTTCATGAACCTGACTGCCTCTCAAGCCTTGACGCTGACGGGGTTCAGCACCACAGCGGCTGCTGACAGCGAATTGCACGAAATGGCCATGGATGGCGGCGTGATGCGCATGCACGCTGTACCGTCCTTGCCGCTGCCTGCTGGTCAGACGGTGAGCCTGCGTCCTGGTATGGGCGGCCATCATCTGATGCTGATGGACCTGAAGCAGCAACTCAAGGACGGTGATGAAGTGAGCTTGACCCTGCTGTTGCGAACCGCTGATGGCAAGACCGTGAAGCAGGACGTCAAGGTGCCGGTCAAGAGTGGTTCGATGACCATGGCGCCAGCCTCCGGCGCAGCTTCAGGTGCAGGCGCGCATCACCAGATGATGCATGGCGGCATGCACCAGTAAACCCAAGCCTTACTGGTCTTCCAGTCTGCGCGGCGGGTAGGTGTCCCAGCCCTGGCAGCCGGGGCATTGCCAGAAGTAATGCTGGCTCTCGAAGCCGCAGGCTGCACAGCGGTAGCGCTGCAAGGGCTTGGCTGCTGTGGTCAGCGCCTGCTGCATGAGTTCGATCTCGGGCTCATCCAGCGGAACATGCGTGATCAGACGTTCACGGATCAGGCCTTGCGCAGCAGACAAGGACGGCTGCGTGCGGATATGGGCCATCAAGGCCTGGCGGCGCGCTTGCGGGTCTTCTTGCAGGCTGTTGACCGCGCTCAGTACATCGACTGATGGCACCTGGGTGTACAAACCTTGCAATTTGTCCAGCGCGGCCTGGTCTTCACCGCAGGCTTTCGCGCACTTGGCGTAGTCCATGGCAATCAGCGAGAAGGCCTGGGCTTGCATCACCATCAGGTCATCCCAGACGCGCAGGGCCTTGGCGTGTTGCCCTTGACGTGCCAGCCGCTGGCCTTGCATGACCAGAGGGCGTGCCGCCTGAGGCGCCGCTTCTCGGGCACGTTGCAAGGCTTGTTCCGCCTCATCTGCGCGACCACGAGCGTCGGCCTCATGCGCGACCTCGCACCAGTGGTGCGCCATGCGCTGCGAGAAAGAGCCTGTGCCAGAGGCCTCCAGCTGGCGCGCGATTTCAATGGCCGGGTGCCAGTTGCGCGAACGCTCATGCAATGAGAGCAAGGCCAGGCGTGCGTCTGTCGAGAAGGCCGTGCCCTCCAGTGCCTTGAAGGCTTCTTCGGCGCGGTCAAACAGGCCGGCCTTCATGAAGTCTTGCGCCAGGGCGTGCTGGGCGCGCTCGCGCTCGTCTCGCTTTAGATCGGCGCGGGCCAGCAGGTGTTGGTGCACGCGGATGGCGCGTTCGTACTCGCCGCGGCGGCGAAACAAATTGCCCAAAGCGAAGTGCAGATCGGAGGTGTCGGGGTCGTGCTGAACGGCTTCGATGAAGGCATCGATGGCCTTGTCCTGCTGTTCGTTGAGCAACAGGTTCAGGCCTTTGAAGTAGGCCTGAGGTGAGGCACGGTCTTCACGCTTGAGTTGGCGCAGATCCAGGCGCGAGGCCGTCCAACCCAGCAGGAAGACAAAGGGGAAGGCCAGCAGCAGCCAGTAGAGATCGAATTCCATGGGCGATAGAGGCTAGGCCGGTCAAGGGCCGATCACGGGGCCAGTCACTTGGCAGGTTTGCGCGGCGCAGGCATGTCCGGCGGGAAGGGCAGTTCCGCAGGCAGCGTTGGTGGGCCAGAGCGGGTGCTGGGGCCGCTGTCAAACGGGCTGGGTGCGGCGGTTTGCTTGCTGTTGACGACGGGTTCCGGCAGCAACAAGGCACGGTTGCGCGCATCGCGGCGATGGCGCCACCAACTGGGCAACATGGCCAGCACGCCGGTGACGCAACCCAGTGCGAACACGCCCAGTACCACGAAGACCATCGGCGCCTGCCAGCTGTACCCCAGGAACCATTTGAGCTCCACCAGATGCTGGTTGTTCAGCGCGAACGCGAACAGGACGAAGAACAGCAGGCCGCGCCACAACCAGTTCAGTGCTCGCATGAGGTTTTCAGCTCTTGAGTGTGTCTTGTTGGACGACAGTATCCACCTTGTCCACGCCTTCGCGCAGGGCTTTGCCTGGTTTGAAGTGCGGGACCAGCTTTTCGGGGATCAGGACCTGCTCGCCCGAGCGCGGATTGCGGCCCATGCGGGGTGGACGGCGGTTGATCGAAAAGCTGCCGAAGCCGCGGATTTCGATGCGGTGGCCTTTGGCCAGCGCTTCGGACATCGCATCGAGGATGGTCTTGACGGCGAACTCGGCATCACGCTGGGTGAGCTGGCCGAATCGTTCGGCCAGTCGGGCCACGAGGTCGGATCGGGTCATACGAGAAGACGGCGTGAATCTTTTGAAAGGCTGTGATGAGCATCAGCAAAAAGCCCCTTCAACCTGGTAGGACCAGGGATCCAGGGCTTTCTTCAACACCACGAGGTGCTGCCACGCTCATCACAACCTCCGAAGAACCAGGCCGAAACCTGGTCAACGGAAGCAGTGTGAGACCAGACGGGATTAACCGTTGTTCTGGTCCAGTTTGGCCTTCAGCAGGGCGCCCAGGCTCGTTGTACCAGCACCTTCCTTGGTGGTGTCAGCACGCAGAGATTGCATGGCTTCTTGCTGTTCGACGTTGTCCTTGGCCTTGATCGACAGTTGGATGCCGCGGGTCTTGCGGTCCACGTTGATGATCAGGGCGGTGACTTCGTCGCCTTCCTTCAGCACGTTGCGAGCGTCTTCAACGCGGTCGCGGCTGATTTCGGAAGCGCGCAGGTAGCCGATGATGTCTTCACCCAGGGTGATTTCGGCACCCTTGGCATCCACGGTCTTGACCACGCCAGTGACGGTAGCGCCACGGTCGTTCAGGGTCGTGAAGTTGGTGAAGGGGTCGCTGTCCAGCTGCTTGATGCCCAGGCTGATGCGCTCACGTTCGACGTCGATCGCCAGAACGATGGCTTCAACTTCTTGACCCTTCTTGTAGTTGCGCACGGCGGCTTCGCCAGGCTCGTTCCAAGACAGGTCGGACAGGTGCACCAGGCCGTCGATACCAGCAGCCAGACCAACGAACACGCCGAAGTCGGTGATCGACTTGACGGGGCCCTTGACCTTGTCGCCACGGTTGAAGTTCTGAGCGAAGTCGTCCCATGGGTTCGGCTTGCACTGCTTCATGCCCAGGGAGATGCGACGCTTGTCTTCGTCGATTTCCAGAACCATGACTTCCACTTCGTCGCCCAGGTTGACGATCTTGTTGGGAGCGATGTTCTTGTTGGTCCAGTCCATTTCAGAGACGTGCACCAGGCCTTCAATGCCAGGTTCGATCTCGACGAATGCACCGTAGTCAGCAATGTTGGTGACCTTGCCGAACAGACGGGTGCCAGCAGGGTAACGGCGAGCAACGCCAACCCATGGATCGTCGCCCATTTGCTTCAGACCCAGCGAAACGCGGTTCTTCTCGGCGTCGAACTTCAGGACCTTGGCGGTCAGTTCTTGACCAACCGTCACCACTTCGGATGGGTGACGGACACGGCGCCATGCCATGTCGGTGATGTGCAGCAGGCCGTCGATACCGCCCAGGTCCACGAACGCACCGTATTCGGTGATGTTCTTGACCACGCCGGCCACGATCGCGCCTTCGCGCAGCGTTTCCATCAGCTTGGCGCGCTCTTCGCCCATCGAAGCTTCAACCACAGCACGGCGCGACAGCACGACGTTGTTGCGCTTGCGGTCCAGCTTGATGACCTTGAATTCCATGGTCTTGCCTTCGAACGGCGACATGTCCTTGACAGGGCGCGTATCGAGCAAAGAACCAGGCAGGAAGGCACGGATGCCGTTGACCAGAACGGTCAGGCCGCCCTTGACCTTGCCATTGACGGTACCGGTCACGAAGTCGCCAGACTCCAGTGCGGTTTCCAGAGACAGCCACGAAGCCAGACGCTTGGCCTTGTCGCGCGACAGGATGGTGTCGCCGTAGCCGTTTTCGATGGCGTCAACAGCCACGGACACGAAGTCGCCCACTTGGACTTCGATCTCGCCCTGGTCGTTGCGGAACTCGTCGATAGGCACATAGGCTTCGGACTTCAGGCCAGCGTTGACCACCACGAAGTTGTGTTCGACGGCCACCACCTCAGCGGTGATGACTTCGCCCGGGCGCATGTTGGCGCGTTGCAGCGACTCTTCAAAAAGGGCGGCAAAAGATTCAGACATGGAGTTTCCTGTGCTGGGGTTAGCCAGCGGTAACGCTGCGATCGACAGGAACGACCACAACGGGTTGGGTTGAAGAACATGACAACCGGGCCACCTTGCAGCAGCCCCGATCACTCAAGCGCAAGCCTGGCAGCATGCGCCGGAAGTCACAGCCTTTTGGTAAAGACCCCTCGTGAATGTCAAAGACACCAGTCAGTGACGGACGATCACGTGGGGCCAGCCCTCGACCCACAATCCCAGTACCGTTTCCACCGATTGTTCGATGGTCCAGGCCGAGTTGTCGATCTTGTGGGCATCAGCAGCAGGCACCAGAGGCGAGACGGCGCGGGTACGGTCCCGCAGGTCACGCGCTTCTAGGTCTGCGCAGATCTCATCGAGATTAGCAGAAATCCCTTTTGAAATCAATTGGTTATAACGGCGTTCCGCCCGTTCTTTGACGGATGCCGTCAAAAACACCTTCATGGCGGCGTCCGGAAAGATGACGGTGCCCATGTCTCGGCCATCGGCCACCAGGCCGGGCAAGCCACGGAAAGCCTTCTGCAGCTCGACCAGCGCCTGGCGAACTCCTGGGAAAACGGACACGCGCGAGGCGGCCTGACCGATGTCTTCGCGGCGGACCAGTTCGCCCACGTCACGTTGATCAACCCAGATGTGTTCCCGATCAAATCGCAGGGAGATGGCGTAGCCGAGCTGGCGGGCCAGGTCTTCCAATGCGGGCGCGTCATCCAGGCTGATGCCGCGTTCGGTGGCCAGCAGGCCGGTGATGCGGTAGAGCGAGCCCGAATCCAGGAACTGGTAGCCCAGGCGGGTGGCCAGGGCGGAGGCCAGCGTGCCCTTGCCCGAGGCGGTGGGGCCATCGACCGTGATCACGGGGATCAGATCGGGATTGGTTTGCGCGACCTGGAACAGCGATTCGAAGTAGTCCGGGAAGGTCTTGCCGACGCAGCGCGGGTCGTCAATGCGAACCGAAATAGGCTTGTGGGGTGTGGCCGTGGGTGCCAGAGGGTTGAACGCAGCCAGCGAGAAGCACATCGCCATGCGATGGTCGTCATAGGTGTGGATGCTGGCGTGCTGCCATTGACCCTGGGCGGGCGGCGTCACTTCAATGAAATCCTGGCCCTCGACCACGGTGGCGCCCAGCTTGCGCAACTCGCAGGCCATGGCCGAGATGCGGTCGGTTTCCTTGACGCGCCAGCTGGC
>NZ_SCTN01000562.1 GCF_004297345.1 Aquabacterium sp.
GCCTCTTAACGCTGGCCTGTTGTTTCGCTTCAAGGCCCTTGTGCGAGAGACCGGCGACTGGGACCTAAAGGTCCCCCTTGGCATGAAACTAGGCGATGTCCGGCGCACGCCCGTCGGAGGGGATCCTGCCCCGGAAACCCTCTTCTACGATGTTTGGGGAAACATTCACTACGGATACGTTGGTCGCGCTCACGGAATTCCGGCCGACGTGGTACATGCCGGAGCCGAGACATTCGGCGGTGCTCGATCAGTGTCTGACTGGATATCGAACGAGATTGGTATCCAGCTCTGGGAAGCGCATGGAGCCGCACTCACAAAGACGCAGCTGGCCTCCGCGGTACTCGCGAAGATTCGAGTGTTTAGGGCCGACCCCGCAGATACGTTTCTTGAGGTTCGCGGAGGCTTGGCACCTTGAACAAGGCTTGGCGCGACGCTGGCTGGCTTCGTCGAATCACGATGATGGCGTGTTGGACAGTTCTGGCGAGTTGTTCGACGCCAACGGACTGGGTCGTCTATGTCTCAAGCAACTCGGACCAATCGGTCATCGTTCGCGTGAGTTATGACGGTGTGGTTCGCCAAGTTCTCTTTGAGCCGCATGTCGAGGGTCAGATCGTTGCCCTTGACCGGCAGCCCTCATCGGCACGCGTATCAATCATCGACCCCACGACGTGCAGCGAGCTGGACGCCCAGCGGCTGCCGACAGTCCGTGCACTGGTGTCCTTTGGGGACGCACCAGGATCTAGCGAGATTGTCCTGAGCGTAAGCTCGCGAAGCGCCGGCCGCGGCCCGACCCTGATGCCAGACACCGCGCTGTGCGTCGGGCCGTGACCGACTGGTCATCGCTCTGTCCGGGGTCGACCCAATGAGTTCGCCTCTGACCGTCCCTCCAGCTCAAGCAATAATGGCCGGGAGTGTCTCAGCGAGACAGGAGGGTGGTCATGGCCGTTCGCGCAATGCGTCTACTCCTCGGTCTCGCGTTGTCGGCGTGATCGACGCTCTCGAGCAAACCGGTTGTGAAGATGCCGATTACCGTCGAGTCGACTCAGTTCCCCGACATCGAGATTACTTGCAACGGCGATGCCAGCCTCTCTGGGGACGCTTGCCGAAACTGGGCGGAGCAGATGCTTCCGGCTGCGCCAACCTGACCTGCGGGCGGCGCCGACATTCCGGTCGTCAAACTCGTTCTCACTTATCGGGCGATACCGGTACGACGCATGGGCGAATATCCACTACGGCTACGTAGGCATGGGGCACGGCATTCCCCCCGATGTACTCCGTACCGCGGCCGTGATTGCAGGCGGCGTCAACACGTTGTCCGATCGCTGGAACGTGGACCTCGGCATCAACCTGTGGTACCAGCATCCGTATTCGCTCACGGTTGCCCAGCTCCGAGCAGGGGTCCTGAACTCGATGAGGATCTACCGTTCGGATCCTGAGCCCACCGAAATCGAAGCGCGACTACATGGCTAGATGATGAAACGTCGCCCGCATTGTCTTCAGATCGCCGCGATTTGTGCGCTTGTTACGCTCGCCTCCTGCGCTCCTGCCCCGTGGATAGTTGCAGTACGGAATTCGACTGACCACGTGTACCTCGTTCGGGCCAGCGGTAATGGCTCAACGACAACGCGCATTATCCAGCCGCTGTCGTCTGGCAACAAGTTGGACGAGCCGGCAACGACTCGGGACCACTTCGAAGTCATCGACCCACAGACGTGCCAAATCGTTCTTGAAGGCGACCTGCTGAAGAAGTCGACAAGTGTGGTCATCGGGGTTGATCAGGGAGGGCTGACCCTATCGATCGCGGCAAAGAGTCTGATCTCCGAGCCGCAGCTCCTCCCGACCTCGAGCGAGTGTTGAACCAAGCTGGATTCGATGACCGCTCCATGTCGGCTGAGTTGTGGCTTGGGATTCCGCCGAAGCACATGGATCCGGACCCAAGCACACTTCCCACCGACCATCATTGCGTCGGAAAGTGAATTCGGCAGGCCACCCCGAACCGGAGTTCCGTTCAAGTCGGCGCTGCAGCGGCCACGACGTACACCTTCGCATATTTGTGGGCATCTTCGTTCTTCTTGGCTGCACGACAGGCGGTCCCGCCGATAATCGAGATCCGGGCTGCGTCGCCTTCGATAGGCAGGTCCGCTACGTATCGTGGTCGCCCGATGGTTCAAGGGTGGCGGTACTCGCCGAGGACGGGGCTAGTGCCGACGTAATGACGGTCTCGTGGCCCAAACTTGAAGTCGTGCCCGTCGCTTCCGGAGAAACCATTGATGCGTTCTTGGCGGGGATCGATGGGGACGGTGCGG
>NZ_SCTN01000375.1 GCF_004297345.1 Aquabacterium sp.
CCCAAAGGCTTCTTCGCCTTTGTCTGGGCCGGTACGCACGGCCAGCGCCGCTTCATCCTGGGCATGACCACGCTGACGGCGGCCATCGGTGCCTTCGAGGCCCTGCTGTTCAACATGCTGGGCAGCGTGGTCGACTGGCTCAGCCAAGTCGCACCCGCCAATTTATGGACACAGTCTCGCCACAAGCTCCTCTTGCTGGCTGCCATCCTGCTGGCCAGCCCGCTGGCCGTGCTGCTGCAAACCGTGATCAAGCACCAGGCCCTGGCCGGCAACTTCCCCATGAAGATGCGCTGGAACTTCCACCGCCTCATGCTGGGCCAGAGCATGAGCTTCTATCAGGACGAGTTCGCTGGGCGCGTGGCCACCAAGGTCATGCAGACCGCCATTGCCATCCGCGACACCTGCTTCATCGTGGCCGACATCCTGGTCTTCGTGGCCATCTACTTCGTGACCATGACCGTGGTGGTCGGCCGCTTCGATCTGTGGCTCGTGATGCCCTTTCTGGGCTGGCTGACGCTGTATGTGATCTCGGTGAGCTACTTCGTGCCGCGTCTGGCCCGCAAGGCCAAGGAGCAAGCCGATGCCCGCTCGACCATGACCGGCCGCATCACCGATGCCTACACCAACATCGCCACGGTCAAGCTCTTCTCTCACGCCAACCGCGAAGCCGCCTACGCCCAATCGGCCATGAAGGAGTTCATGAAGACCGTGTACGGCCAGATGCGCCTGGTCAGCGGCTTCGAGGTGATCAACCATTCGCTGAGCATGCTGCTCATCTTGTCGACCACAGGGCTGGCACTGTGGCTGTGGAGCCATGGGCAGGTGGGAATCGGTGCGGTGGCGGCTGCCACGGCCATGGCCTTGCGACTCAATGGCATCTCGCACTGGATGATGTGGGAAGTGGCCATGCTGTTCGAACACATCGGCACCATCCAGGATGGCATCACCACCTTGGCCAAGCCGCATACGGTGCTCGATCAGCCGCACGCAAAGGCCCTGAACGTGCAGCAAGGCGACATCCGCTTCCAGAACGTGCGCTTTGCCTACGGCGGCGAGCGTACCGTGCTGGACGGTCTGAACCTGCACATCCAGCCAGGCGAAAAGATCGGTCTGGTGGGCCGCTCTGGCGCGGGCAAGTCCACCATCGTCAACCTGCTGCTGCGCTTTTATGACGTGGAGGGTGGCCAGTTGCTGATCGACGGCCAGGACATCAGCCGCGTCACACAAGACAGCCTGCGCGCCCAGATCGGCATGGTCACGCAAGACACCTCTTTGCTGCACCGCTCGGTGCGCGACAACATCCTGTATGGCCGCCCCGACGCCACCGATGCCGACATGATCGAAGCGGCCGTCAAGGCAGAGGCCCACGAGTTCATCCAGACCTTGTCTGACCCCAAAGGCCGCACAGCCTATGACGCCCACGTGGGCGAACGTGGTGTGAAGCTATCAGGTGGCCAACGCCAGCGCATTGCCATTGCGCGCGTGATGCTCAAGGACGCACCCATCCTCTTGCTGGACGAGGCCACCAGCGCGCTGGACTCCGAAGTGGAAGCCGCCATCCAGGCCAGCCTGTACCGGCTCATGGAGGGCAAGACCGTGGTCGCGATTGCGCACCGCCTGTCAACCATCGCCGCCATGGACCGCCTGATCGTGCTGGACAAGGGCCGCATCGTCGAAGAAGGTGACCACGCCTCGCTGCTGGCCAAGGGCGGCTTGTACGCCCGCTTGTGGGCGCATCAGAGCGGCGGCTTCCTGGGTGAGGAAGCCGATGATGAGGGCGATGCCACCGCTCAATCAGCAGCTTGAGCGCGCACGGGCAGCGAGATGCCCTCTGCCTGCGCGATCGTGATCAGGGCCTCTTCCATCAAGGCGCGAGCATGGCCGGCCACCCGGTAGAGGTAGGCGTGCAAGGCCACGTCTGCCGGCTCACGGCTCTCGCAATCGGCGCTGTAGGACTCGAACTGCCCCAGCATGGTCACCAGGTGGGCCAGGTGATGCGGGCATTCACAAGCCACGCGCGGCATGGACTGCACCAACCCGGCCAATGAAGCGGCATCAAACCGGGGCGTGGGTGCGGGATCCGGCACATGGCGCAGCCCCCGCGCCACGCTGCGCCACCCTCTGACCGCATCCATGATCGATTGCATCAGCTCGGGTGCGCCCACAGCTGAGCGATGCAAGATAGCGCCGCGCGCATGCAAGGCCCCCGTGACTTGGCTGCTGGCAAAACCATAAACAGCCACGATCTGACGAGCCCCGACCAGGCGCTGCAAGCGCGCCAGCCAATCCACCGTTTCCATGTGCAAGGCCGGCACATCGACCAACACGATATCGGCCTGAACGTCACGCAGGGACAACTCGGACGCGGGGCTGCCATCCACAGTTTTCACCACCCGCACCCCTTCGCTGTCGAAAGCGTGGAGGTGATCCTGCCAGCGCAAGGCTGCGTCCTGTCCCACCAGCAGCACACGAACCGGCTCGACCCGCTTACCAGTACCGGCCACATGCCCGCGCTGAACGGGCGAGGTGGCACCGTTCAGCACGCTCTCAGTCTGATCCGCCTCGTCCACCAGATCCTGCAAGGCCGCCGTGTCCATGCGGGCCAGCATGCCGATGCCATGCCCACGGTTCACCAACTGCTTGATCAGCACCAGCCTGCGGACATCCTGACTGGAATACAGACGCTGGCCTGAGGGCGTTTGCGTTGGGCCCACAACCTGATACCGTCGCTCCCAGACGCGCAGCGTCGCCACGGGGATGTTGACCATGCGGGCAGCCGCACTGCTGCGGTAACTTGCCACGATAGCTTCTGCGAACGGAGGCCTTGGGTCTTCGGACATGCAATACCTCAAATCTTGATTGAACTCAAATTGAACCTGCTTTACACATTGTGGCGACATGCGCCGTGCAGAAGCGGGTCGAAAATGAGTCAAAGTGGATTCAAGGCTTCTTTCACCCCACTCAAATGGAGATTACGACCATGACCAGCCGTCGCCAATTCATGATGACCATCGTCCCTGCTGCCGCCGCTTTGTCGGTGATGGGCAGTGCACGTGCCGCCGACGCGGCCCATGCTGACGAAAAAGACCCCGCAGCCGTTGGCTTGGGTTACAAGCACGACGCTACCAAGATCGATGCCAAGAAGTACCCCACCTACAAGGCCGGCGCTGCTTGCGGCAACTGCCAGTTCTTCCAGGGCAAGGCCGGTGATGCATGGGGTGCCTGCCCTCTGCTGGGCGGCAAGCAGGTCAATGCCAAGGGCTGGTGCTCGGGCTACGCCAAGAAGGCCTGATCAGGCCGCTTCTGTGACCCGCGCCAAGGTACCTTTGTCCAAGGTGTGGGTCAGCCAGTCTTCAAACGCTGCTGCGGGCATGGGCTTGGCAAACCAATAGCCTTGCCCCTCCTCGCAGCCCAGCGCACGCAGGTTCTGCATCATGCCCAGGGTCTCGACGCCTTCAGCGATGCTGTTGAGGCCCAGGCCCGCCGCCATCTGGATGATGGCGCGCACGATGGCCACTTCATCAGGGTGGCGCTCCAGGTCACGCACAAAGCTCTGGTCGATCTTGAGCTTGTCCACCGAGAAGCGCTTCAGATAAGACAGGCTGGAATAGCCCGTTCCGAAGTCGTCGATGGCCAACTTCACACCCAAAGCCTTGAGGCCCTTGAGCCGACGCTCCACGCTCTCGACATCGCTGATCAGCACGGACTCGGTCAGCTCCAGTTCCAGTTGATTGGCCGGCAAGCCTGAACAAGCCAAGGCCTGAGACACCACCTGCTCGACCTCGCCGCGCTTGAACTGCAAGGCAGACAGGTTCACAGCCACGGTCAGGGGTGGATAGCCTTTGTCGAGCCATTCCTTGGCCTGACGACAGGCCTCTTCAATGACCCAGTCGCCGATTGGCACGATCAGGCCACTGTCTTCCGCCACCGGGATGAACTTGCCGGGCGGCACCAGGCCCCACTCAGGATGTTGCCAGCGGATCAGCGCTTCAGCGCCAAACACACGCCCCGTGGCCAGATCGACCTGCGGCTGGTAGTGCAGCACGAATTGCTTGAGCTCCAGGGCTCGACGCAAGCCGTTGCGCATGGACAGCTTCTCGACCGACTCTGCATTCATCCGATCATCAAAGAAACGATAGGTGTTGCGCCCCTCCGCCTTGGCTCGGTACATGGCCGTATCGGCGCGCTGCAACAGAATCTCGAATTCCTCGCCATCATTGGGCGCCATGGCAATCCCGATGGAGGCCGAGATCGACAGCTCCTGGCCTTCGATCTCAATGGGCTTGGCAAGCTCCTCGATCAACTTGTTCACGACGGGCGCCGCCGCGTCTGCATCATGCAGGTCTTTCAGAATCATCAGGAACTCGTCGCCACCGGGCCGGCTCACCGTATCGGTCTGGCGCAAGGTACGCGTCAGGATGTCAGCCACAGCCTGCAGCAACCGGTCGCCCACCGCATGGCCCAGCGTGTCATTGATGTTCTTGAAGTGATCCAGATCCAGCAAGACCATCGCCACCTGCTTCTGGTGGCGTTTGGCATCTGCTATGGCTTGATTGAGCCGGTCACGCGCCAACTCGCGATTGGGCAGACTGGTCAGCACATCGTGATAGGCCAGATAGGCGGCGCGCTGCTCTGCTTCTTGCCGTTCTTCTATCTCTTCACTCAAGCGGCGATAGGGGTCTCTCACGCTGGTGATGAACACGGCGCGATAGATGAAGTAATAAGCCACCACCTTGTAGAGGTGCCCCAGCAGGATGAAGACGTCGTTGACGCTGCCGTACAGCGTCAGGCAAGCCTCTGAGAGCACCGTGATGATGGCGGCCGCGCACAGGTCGTTGGTGCTGTAAGCGAGATCCGCACTTTTGCGGCGCATGAACACATAGGCCGCCGTGGCTGCCAGCGCCATCACGCCATATTCGGCCAGGACCTTGAAGGCCGTCAGCCCGTGGCCATCCACAAACGTCGAGGGCCAGATGCCTGGCGCAAGCAGTTCGATGGCATACATGCCTGCTGTCCAGAGCAGCGCAGCCACCAACAGGACATAACGGGGCCAGCCAGAATGCAAGGGTTGGATCGGCCTGATGGCGGCGGCCAGCATGGTCCACGCGGCGGTGTAGCGCGCCATCAACCAGAACTCGATGGCCTTTTGCGAACCAGACGGCGTCACGAAATCCGGCATGCCCTTGAAAGACAAGGTGTGCCCGAAATCGATCAGACCTACAGCCAGGAAGCCACAACCGATGATGACGATGTTGCCGGGCTGACCGGGGCTGCGCGCGTGCCAGGCGACTGAGAACACCAGCAAGGCGGCCACGATGGCGCCAAACTCCGTGATGGTATGCACGGACACCGAGAACACGGAACCATCGACATGCCAGGGCAACCAGGTCACCGCGCACCACATGGCGATGAGGATCACCGCCAGGCTGAGCAACAGCTTGGTCGGCAACTCATGTGACGCACCGTCGTGAACGGCCGTCTGCGGTGACACAACTGGTTCGAGACCGGCTTCGGGTGCGGACATATGGGTGGCAC
>NZ_SCTN01000376.1 GCF_004297345.1 Aquabacterium sp.
CAAGATGATCTGCGTGCCGGAAGCCCCGCCGCCTGAGCCACCAATGCTGACCGGCGCCTCACCCAGGCGCAGGGTCTGGCGCTTGCCAGCCACCTCGACGACGGATTGCTCAGCCCCCACACTCACGACCTTGACACCCTGAAAGGTGTCGCCAGCCGCCAAGGCTTTGGGCACCCCGCCGTTGACGACGAGCAGCACCTTGCTGCCCATGCCGCCGGTCATGGCCACACTCTGCGCCAAGGCCTGCAGCGGCCACGCCGCCGCCAGCGTCATGACCGCACACATCGCCAGCGCCTGCTTTGATGCCACGAGTTTCACTGCCGATTCTCCCTGTTGTTTATTGTTCGGCTGCATCACAGATCGCGCTGCCTCAATCGCGGAAGTTGTTGAAGGTCAACGGCGCTTCCGTCAGGTCTTTCTTCATCAAGGCCATCGCTGCTTGCAGATCATCGCGCTTGGCGCCCTGCACACGCACCGTGTCACCCTGAATGCTGGCATTGACCTTGAGCTTGCTGTCCTTGATCAGCTTGGTGATCTTCTTGGCCAGTTCGGCCTCGATGCCGGCCTTGAGCTTGATCACCTGCTTGACCTTGTCGCCGCCGATCTTCTCGGCCTTACCGATGTCCAGGAAGCGGATGTCGACCTGGCGTTTGGTCAGCTTGTTGTTGAGGATGTCGCGCACCTGGTCGAGCTGGAAGTCGCTGTCGCCCAGGATGGTGATTTCCTTTTCTTTTTCCTTGAATTCGATCGAGGCGCTGGTGCCTTTGAAATCGAAACGGGTACCGATTTCCTTGATGGTCTGGTCTACCGCATTGCGAACTTCGACCAGATTCGGATCGAGGACGGTGTCAAAACTGGGCATGTATTTCTCCTTTGTCTGCGAAAATTCTGCCATGCACACGCCGACCGCCGCTCCGCCCCCCTCTTCCCTCGTGATCGAAAGGGGGGCCAGCCTGCGTGCTTTCAACACGTTCGGCCTGCCAGCCAGCGCCAAGGTGCTGGTGCGGATCAGCTCGGAAGCCGACGTGAAGAAGGTGGTCAACGACCCCGAACTGGGCCGCGCTCCCAAGTTCATCCTGGGTGGCGGCAGCAACCTCGTGCTCACGCAGGATGTGGACCTGTGCGTGCTCAAGATCGAGATCAAAGGGCGGCGTTTGCTGGAAACACGCGATGATGCCTGGATTGTGGAGGTCGGCGCGGGAGAATCGTGGCACGAAACGGTGCAATGGTGCCTGGAGCAGGGCCTGCCCGGCCTGGAAAACATGGCGTTGATTCCCGGCACGGTGGGTGCGGCGCCCGTACAGAACATCGGCGCCTACGGTGTGGAGTTCAAAGACCGCTTTGAGTCGCTGGATGCCGTGGACATGATCACGGGCCGCACCGTCACGCTCAATACCCAGCAATGCGCCTTTGGCTACCGCGACAGCGTGTTCAAGCAGCACCTGGGCGGCAAGAGCGTGATCACCAAGGTTCGCCTGCGCCTGCCGCGCCCCTGGCAGCCCGTGCTCGGGTACATGGAGCTGGAGCGCAAGATCGCTGAAACCGCCAACATCGCACCCGATGCCCGACAAATCTTTGACTGGATCTGCGAAGTGCGCAGCGCCAAGCTGCCTGACCCCGCCGTGATCGGCAACGCGGGCAGCTTCTTCAAGAACCCGGTGGTCACGGCCGAGCAATGCCGAGACATCATCGGCCGCGACCCTGAAATCGTGCATTACCCCATGGACGATGGCACCTTCAAGCTGGCCGCTGGCTGGCTGATCGATGCCTGCGGCTGGAAGGGCAAATCCATTGGCCGCGCCGGTGTGTATGAGCGCCAGGCGCTGGTGCTGGTCAACCGAGGCGGCGCCAGCGGGGCCGAGGTGGTCACCCTGGCACGCGCCATTCAAGAAAGCGTGTACGGGCGCTTTGGCATCAGGCTGGAGCCCGAGCCCGTCGTGGTCTGATTCTGGCCTGGCCCTGGGTTCGGCTCAGCTCAGTTCAGCGGCAACACGATTTCAGCGCGCAAGCCACCTTCCGGTCGGTTCGTCAGCGTGATCTCGCCGCCTTGGCGATGCACCAGCTCGCGTGCGATGTAGAGCCCCAGGCCCACGCCACCCGCCCCCGAGCCGCGTGAGGTGTCCAGCCTGAAAAAGGGCTTGAAGACGGCGGCCAGTTGATCGGCCGGGATGCCTGGGCCCTCGTCGTCAACGGTGATGCGAAGCGTACCCGAACGGCCTGCTTGCCGAACGACATGAATGTCCGCCTGCTGCCCATATCGCAAGGCATTGCTGACCAGATTGCTCAGCACGCGCTTGAACGCCACAGGCTGGAGGCGCACCGTGGCCGCATCGCCGCTGGCCGTGACGGGCTGCCCCAACTCCTGCGCATCGTCGGCCATCGCCTGCACCATGGCCATGACATCAACCTGCTGGAAGGGCTCCTGATTGCGCTCCTCGTTGAGCACGTCCAGCACGGAGCCGATCAAGGCGTTGATGTCCTGCACATCCTGCACGCAGCGCTCGGCAACGGGATCCGGCAAGAGCGTTTCCAGGCGCATGCGCAAGCGGGTCAAAGGCGTGCGCAAGTCATGCGACACGGCGGCCATCATGAGGCTGCGCTGCTCGAACTGGTCTTTCAGGCCGCGGGCCATGTCGTTGAAGACGCGCGCGGTCTGGCGCACTTCCGCCGGGCCCGTCTGCTCGTTCAGCACCGGTAGATCACCGTCCTGCTGGAGCGCTGTCTGCAGTTCTCGGGATGCGGCACCGAGCCGCCGCATGGGCGCCGTCAACCAGCGCGAACCCAACCAGGCAGCCAAGCCCATCACCAGCACACGCGCCAGGTAATCCAGCCACATCCTGGGCGGCTCATGAAAACCGCCGTCGCCATGGTGAGGCGCCATCATGTGCGGTGGACCGCTCTGATCGCCAACCCTGCCGGCATCAGGTAAGTCATCTGGTCGCTCATGGTCGTGCGCACCAACAGGCGCCCCGCCTGGCATCCCGATCACGGGCGGCAGGTTCGGCAAGAACCAGCCCGGCACCATGTGCATGTGCCCATCGCCATGATGCCCTGGGCCGGGATCCGAAGGGCGCACCAGCCAGAAGCCCAGCAGGTGGCTCAAGACCAGCGTCACCCACAAGAGCAGGAACAGGCGCTTGCTCAAGGTATCAGCAAGGCAAGCACGCACCGAACCCTTCATGTTTGCACCTGGGTGGCAAACAGATAGCCCTCGCCCCGCATGGTCCGGATCAGGCCGCCGCCCTCTCCGGCATCCCGCAACTTGTGCCGCAAACGGGAGATGGTCAGGTCCACGCTGCGGTCACTGACCAAGGCGCCTGGCATGCGGGTCATGTCCACCAGGCGATCCCGAGACAGCACCTGGCCGGGATGCTCGATCAGCACGGACAGCAGGCGAAACTCGGCGCTGGACAGGTCCACCATGACCCGCTCCGGAGAAGTCAGGCGCCGTTTGACGCGGTCAAACACCCAGCCCTGAAAATGCGCAACGGGCTCCGGGCCCTTGTCGCTGCGAACGGGAGCGCCCCTCGCGCGGCGCAGCACCGCATGGATCCGCGCCACCAGTTCACGTGGCTCGAAAGGCTTGCCCAAGTAGTCGTCCGCCCCCAACTCCAGACCGATGACACGGCTGACCGGATCGCCTTGCGCCGTCAGCATGATGATGGGCATGACGGACGCGCCCCTGATCTGGCGGCAGATGTCCAAGCCATTGCCGTCGGGCAGCATGAGGTCCAGCAACATGACGTCGAAAGACTGCGCCTTGAGCGCCTCCCGCATGGCCTGCGCGGTGCTGACGGCCGTGACCGTCATGCCATAGCCGCTGAGATAGCCCTCCAGCAAAGTGCGAATCTCAATGTCATCTTCAACCAGCAAACAGGCAATCACGGCTACCTCAACTTCAGGAAAAACCAGCTTCGTGACGCAGGATAGCGAGCCGCCTTTGCCCTGTGTACAGCCGCAATCCGACTTCACAAGACTTCACACCCCAGCAACATGGCGCGCGCCAGAGGCGACCACCCTTGCTAGGGAGATGAGACCCGTCTGTGCCGTCCTATACTTTGAGGATTGATTCACGGAGGTCTGCTCATGCGTTCTAAAACCCAAAACGGCGCCATGTCGCGCTGGTCACTGTCCCTGCTGACCGCAGCCCTGGCATCTGCCATGCTGGCCGGTTGCGGCTCTACAGCCCCGACGCTGGGCGAAAACAAAGGTGTGGTGAGCGGCGCAGCCGGTGGCGAAAGCACTGAAGGCCAGAACTCGCAACTCGAGAACTGCCCGGAAACGCTGGGCACCCTGGCGATCGAAGAAGACACCACTGCGCCCTGGTACTACCAGCTGCACGAACACCAACTTGGTTCAACCATCCCCGTGCTGCGCCTGATGATCCAGCAGAGCAACTGCTTTGTGATCGTGGAGCGCGGCAAGAGCCTCAACAACATGATGCGCGAGCGTG
>NZ_SCTN01000050.1 GCF_004297345.1 Aquabacterium sp.
GGTGGGCATGGTCACAGCCCTAAAAATCGGGGGGCTTGAGCTTGAGGGAGAGCACCATCGTGCGCATATGGACGCACGGAATATCGCCCGCCTTTTGCCATACTCATTTGGCTGAACATGCACTCGCAGTTCATGTGTGAGCGTTTCAGCGCACGCTGCCTTAATTTCCATCCTGTTCATTATCGTAATTACGGTAATTACCGTAATCGCGTCTGATCGCCACCGCGCAAATCAGCCCGGCTCTTGCCTTCCTGCAACAGTTCAGTTACATCGCGCTGATACAGTTCTCGGCAATAAAAAGCTGGGGGCGTTAGATGTCGAGACCGTTCATCGTTATGGGTGATCAGACGGATCACGGTGGCGTTGTTGTTGGTGCGGCAGGCACTACAGAAACGCATGGCAAACGAATTGCACGTGTTGGCGATCAAGTCACGTGCCCGAAGAAGGGGCATGGAACAACGGTCATCGTGACGGGTGATCCGACCATGATCATTGACGGCCAGCCAGCCGCACGACATGGCGACAAATGCGCGTGTGGCGCAACGTTGATTGCTAGCCAGTTTGTTTCAACAACATGCGATGGCGGTGGGCCAGATGCTGGTGCAAAGCAGGCGGCTTCGGCATCTCACCTGGCCACAGCCGCAGAGGCTCTTCGTGAGGTGCGCTTCCGATACGATGAGCAAACAAAGCTCGTTGTTAGCGGTGATACAGCAACGCTGATCGGTCTGCCTTGGTTCATCAAAACAGAAGACGGCAAGACCTACTCTGGCAGGCTCGATCAGTCGGGGCAATTGCCTCGCATTTCAACGCAGGTTGAGGGCCGCTATGAGACATTTTGGGGCGATGAGGCACTTGAACACATAGAGGCTCAAGCATGACTTCCGCTGTTCTGAAGCAGAGAGCAACTGTTAGAACGAATACCGTCAAAGATTCGATTTGCAAGATTACGGTCGAGCCGGTGACCTTCGCAAAGCTGTGGGATGGCTACCCGTCAGGTCACCCATATTTGGACGCAAAAGGCAATACGCCACCGGGCTTTGAAAATCAATGCGCAATCAAGGTCAGCGTTGCGTTGCACGCCGTCGGCGTTGAAATGAAGTCATTTAAAGGTGGCTCTGTCTTGGTCAATGGCAAGAAGGTTGCCACTGCTGCGGAAGAGCTCGCTGCTTGGCTGAAGAAGCAACCCTTTTGCGGCCTGCCATCCAAGCCAGAATCTATTGCAGGTGATGCTTGGCAAGCCAAGATCAAAGGGCGTACTGGCATCATTTTTTTTGCCAACTACTGGCTTCGCAAGACAGACGCACAAGGTAGGCCAACGGGTGACCACATTGACCTTTGGAACGACTGGCGACTAACTGCCTCAAGCCTCGAAAGTGCCGGAGCAACCTTCGTTCGATTTGTCCTTGGTCGAAGAACAGGCCCAGATATTTCCGACCTCGGAAAGGCAACAGAAATTTTGTTTTGGGAGATCAAGTGATCCGACGCTTCGCGATCTCTCTTGCTTGGCTTGCCGTTGGTCTTGCGCTCTCTGAGGCCCTGTGGCAATTCTGGACGCCGAGGTGCACTGAGGGTGTGTGCCCTTCTTGGCTTGGTGTATCAATGATCGGTGCTTGCCTTGCTGGGCCTCTGATATGGATGGTGGCTGGGTTCATCTCTTCTCGGCTCCCGAAGCCTGTGCTCAAAGGCCCAGTGCTTTTTGCTGGCTGTTTGCTTCTTAACGTTGCTGTTGCCCTGTTTTTAACCGTGTCTCTCTAGGCGCGGATGGATGCCCAAACATGAAAACAATCAGGATTCGCTCGGTCGATGAGGCAAAGCGCCTCACGCTGCCTCCCATTCCAGACTCGTTCTTCGAGGCAGGTCGGGAATTGCAACGCCGTGCAGAGAGGTCAAACATGAGCAGGCATGCCGTTCTCCGGGGCATATACGAGATTGTTGACCGTGTTGGAGAGCTGGTTGATCCATTTACGGTTTGCTCATCTGGTTGCTCGGCTTGCTGCCATATCCCGGTCGGTATCTCCGAGATTGAAGCGTCGTACATTGAGCGCAATACAGGGCGGCGTATGAAGCGTGGCGTTGTCTCGGCGCCAGCACCGTTGCCGGGAACCGTGGGCCCTTGCCCTCTACTTGCGCCGGATGGCCGTTGCTCTGTTTACGAGGCTAGACCCTTCATATGCCGAGTGTTTGCCGCGTTTGATGATCCGGCGTTGTGTGCTCAGACCGATGCCCAACACGTTCTTTATCACTCCGACGCCAATGCGGTTTTCACGGGTAGTAAGCAATGGCTGATGCATCTGAATGGAAGTGGAGCTGTTTCCGATATTCGAGCGTTCTTCTCGCCGCCGCCGCCGGAAACTCGGTAGTCAGTGCTGCCTCTGCGGCTTATGCCGTAGGCCGCGAGGCCGTTGCCTGCTGCTGGCGGGGCCATCCCCCGCCCTGGGTTCGTGGGTGAGGCCACAGATCTTCTCAGTGCTCCGTTGATGGTCGCGTGCTTGGTCCTGGGTTGTCCTTGGCGTTACCCCGCGCCATCAAGACCATGGCCTATCCCGTGCGCTTGGCCTTCGATTGACAATATGTAGCACCTGGTGCTAGACTTTATGCGATGCCAAAAAGCCCTCAGTCTCGCGTCTTCAAGACAGCCCGATTCAGCAAAGATGCAAAGAAGGCTCGGATTTCAGATGCTGAACTGTGTGCGGCCATTCGCCA
>NZ_SCTN01000377.1 GCF_004297345.1 Aquabacterium sp.
GCGCCTTGCTGGCTGCCTGGACATGGTCCTACATGGGCAACCGTGAACTGGTTGCCCACGTCGAGGCCGATCTGATCAAGGCCCAACAGGTGCAGGACCAACGCGTGGACCTGCAGTCTCGCCTGGAGGCGCTGGAGATCTTGCAGGATCGCCTGGAGCAGATGCAGCGTTATCGCCAGACGAGGCCCTGGTCCATTGGCATGGGCCTGTATCAAGGCCAGGCCATTGAGGCGCGCCTCAAGGAAGAGTATTTCAACGGCCTGCAGGTGGTGATGCTGCAACCTACGGCGCAGGCCATTGCAGCCTATCTGGGGGAGGTCAATGCGCACGCGGCTGACTTGCGTCCCTTGCAGTTCCTGCCCGATCCCAACACCCAGCCTGTGGCCGCTGTGGCGCCGGGCAACGCGGCATCCGGGGTCATCACCGAGAACGCCAACGGCGACCCTGTGGCCGAGGCACCTGCCGCAGGTGCCTCACCTTACGCGAATGCGTCCAGTACCAATGTGACCGAGGCCTACAACGCCTTGAAGGCCTACCTGATGCTGGGTGAGCGCAGCCGCCTGGAGCCAGGCCACATGAGCGACCAGCTCACGCGTTTCTGGCGCACCTGGCTGGACAACAACCGCGGCACCATGCCGCGCGAGCAGCTCATCCAGAAGGCCGAGCGCATCATGTCCTTTGCCATGGCGCAGATGGCTGATCCGACTTTCCCCGAGCAGGAGCTCAATGTCAGCTTGCTGGACCAGACGCGCGACAACCTGCGCAGGGTCATCAAGGGCATGCCGGCACGTGAGCGCGTGTATGCCGAAATCAAGGCCCGCGCTGCCACGCGCTTTGCGCCAGTGACAGTGGCACGACTGGTATCGGATGCCGATCGCCAGGTGGTGGCCGGCGGTTATGCCGTATCCGGTGCGTTCACACGCGAAGCCTGGGACGGTTATGTCAAGGACGCGATCAAGGACGCCGCCAACACCGAACTGCAATCCACTGACTGGGTGCTCAAGACGGCTTCAAGCGATGACCTGACGCTGGAAGGCAGCCCCGAGCAGATCCAGAAATCGCTGACGCAGCTCTACAAAGCGGAATATGTGCGCGAGTGGCAGAAGTTCATGCAGAGCATCAGCGTGCAGGACTTCGCCAGCTTTGATGCTGCGGTGGTCAACATGAACAGGCTGGGTGATCCGGCCAACTCGCCTGTGGGCGTGCTGCTCAAGAACCTGTACGAGCAGACATCCTGGGACAACCCCTCCTTGCTGGATGACAAGCTGGGCGCGGGCAAGCGTTCCTTCATGGAGTGGTTCAAGCAAACCATTCTGGGATCCGCGCCTTCGCAGGTCGCCATCAATGTGGACGTGGATTTGAGCAAGGAGAAAGTCAAGCCCATGGGGCCGATCGGCAAGGAGTTTGCCGGCGTCGGGCGCTTGATGATGCCGCGCGAAGGCGGCGAGCCCATGATCCGCGCCTATCTGGCTTCATTGGCCAAGATCCGTTCCCGCTTCAACCAGATGAAAACGCAGGGCGATCCGGGGCCGGCGTCGAAGCAGTTGATGCTGCAGACGCTGGAGGGCAATGGCGAGCTGGCCGAAGCCTTGAAGCTGGTGGATGAGCAGATGCTCAATGGCATCGGTGATTCGGCTCGCAATACCTTGCGCCCCTTGCTGGTTCGCCCCTTGATGCAGGCCTATGCCGTGATCGTCAAGCCGACCGAGGCCGAGCTCAATCGCGTCTGGATGGCGCAGGTGTTCGAGCCCTATCAGCGCGGTCTGGCAGATAAGTACCCCTTTGATCGAAGCTCGCACATGGAGGCAGCGCCCTCTGAGATCGCCAAGGTGTTCGGTACCGATGGCGTGATCGCCAAGTTCGTGGAGCAGTCGCTGGGTGCCTTGGTGCTCAAGCGGGGGGATGGCGTGTCATCGCGTACCTGGGCAGACATGGGCGTGCGCCTGCGTCCGGAGTTCGTGTCGGGCCTGGGCGCTTGGATGGCACCGCTTAACGGGCAAGGCCCAGGGGCTGGCGCCGGCAACAGCGCTGCCGCACCTGAAGCCCAGACCGTTTTTCAGATCATGCCCTTGTCGGCGCCCGGCCTGACCGAGTACACAGTGGACATCGATGGTCAGGTGATGCGTTACCGCAATGGCGTGGCGAACTGGGCACACTTTGTCTGGCCTGGTTCAGGCACGCCGGGCGTGCACATCACGGGCAATACGCTGGATGGCAAGTCGGTCGAGTTCTTCAATGAGCCGGGGCGCTTCGGGCTGGAGAAGATGATCAATGCCGCCCAACGCAAGCGCATTGACAACCAGACTTTCGAGTTGCGCTGGTCGCAAGCCGGTGTGTCGGTGGGCGTGCAGTTGCGCATCATCTCCAACGCATCGACACCCGCACCTGCTGCGCCGGCTGCCACAGCCAACGGCAATGGCCCGGTGGGCAAGCCTGGTGCGCTGCCATCCATCATTGCAGGCCAGGACGAGGCGGCCAGCACAGCCACCAACAACACGAATAACAACAAGGAAGGGTCGGCATCATGAGCGCGGTGAGCACCTCGACAACGGAGCTGCTGTATTTCGGCAAGGTGCCCTCGCGAGGCGACTTTGTTCGCAGCGCCCAGCATGCTTCGCTCATCGCCAGCCTGGACAAATGGCAGTCGCAGACCATGGACCGGTTGGCGGCGGACCCACGCTGGAAGCTGGTCTATGACGCCGCGCCAGCTACGCAGTTTGCGATTCTGGGTACAGGCAGTTCGGTCGGGTTGGCCGGGCATTGGCTGGCCAGTCAGGATGCATCAGGCCGGCGCTTTCCCTTCATCACGGCCGGTGCGTTCGATCTGCCTCAGGCACGGGATTTCGTGACCGTGGGGCCTTTGGCCATGTCGCGCCTGTGGGCCCGCCTGGAGCAAGTGGCACGGGTGGCTCACGCCGCCGTGGAGCTGGAGCATGCGCAGGCCAGCCTCAATGGCCCGCTGGACGTGGAAGTCAACCTCGCCAGTGCACAGCGCGCGTTCGACGATTTTCTGGAGACGCACACTGTGGCGAGCCTGGAGCAGATGCTGGCGGCCAATGGCACGCGTATCTCCATCCGGCAGGCCACGCTGGCCTTGGGCATGTTGCTGCAGCCGGCCATGGCGCAAGGCGCGGCCAAGCTCACTAAAGTCCTGTGCCTGCCTTTGGTGAGCGATGCCGCCATGCGCGGGGCGGTGGCTTCATGGTGGTTGTCGCTGATCATGGGCTTTTTCAGCCGGCATCCTGTCGAGTTGGGCTTGTTTCTGACCACGCTGGATGGGTGCCCTCATCTGGTCATGGGCTTTCAGGGCGCATCGGCCGCCACGCTGCACGCCGTGGTCGATCAATCCTTGTTGGCAGAGCAGGGCGTGAGCTTGCTGGATGCCGAGTGGGTCGAGGATGAGGTGGACGCCGATTACGGCCTGCGCAAGTTGTCCAACTACCTGCGTGATCCAGGGCTGTCGCTTGCTCAGGCTTTGAGCACCTACCGTGAAGTGTTCCTGGGAGTGTGATGTGAGTCGGTCCAACTTGTCTTTTCGCTTGGGATGGTGCTTGATTCAGGCAGGTGTGTTCTCCGCGTTGTCACCAGCGATGGCTCAGACAGCTGCCCAGGTTCAAGGCCCCAATCAGGTCGTGGTGGCGGGCACGGTGCCCGATGAGGCCACACGGGTGGCCGTGATCTCGCGCATGCGCGAGCTGTATGGTGCCGATCGGGTGGTGGATCAACTCACACTCGGGTCCGTGGTGGCGCCGCCGCAGTGGAACCAGTACGTGAGCAAGTTGCTGTCTCCGTCGATCAAGCAGGTCAGCCACGGGCAATTGAGCATCCAGGGCAATACGGTGAACATCCGCGGTGAAGTGGGCAATGAGGCGGTGCGTCAGCAGATCGCCAGCGACATGGCGCAGTCATTGAACCCGACCTACACGATCCGCAATGGCCTGCGGGTGGCCGTGCAGGAGCAGGCCGTCGTGGACCAGACGCTGGCCAACCGCATCGTGGAGTTCGAGCCCGGCAGCGCCGTGTTGCGTCAGACGGCCTTGCCGATTCTGGACGAGATGGCCGCAGCCATGGGCAAGCTCAAGGGGCGCAAGTTCGAGGTGATCGGGCACACGGATGCCTCGGGGGCGCGTGCAGCCAATGTGAGTTTGTCGCTGGCCCGCGCGCAGTCGGTCAAGGCCTATCTGATCGGCAAGGGGCTGCCTGCCGAGAGCATGGCCATCTCTGGCCTGGGGCCCGATCAGCCTGTGGCATCCAATGCCACGGAAGAGGGCCGGGCCCGCAACCGGCGCATCGAGTTCCGTGTCGGCTCTTGATGCCTCAGGCGCCTTGGCCCTCGTTGTCTTCCAGGCCCAGCAGCTCTTCCAGGTGTGACATGGCGCCCTGGTCTTTGATGACCTTGCGCAGCCATTCATGCAGTGGCATCTCGCCCCATTTGACTGCTTTCTCGGCCAGGTAGGCCACAGGGCTGTGAGGCTCGGTGCGGCGGAAGAAGCTGGCTACTTCACGCAATTGCTGGATCGCTTGAGCACGCGTGCGCAGAGGCCCACCTTGGCCGCCCGCACCATTGACCTTTCGAGCGGCGTCAGGGGTGTCCACATTGGCATCGCCGTTCTGGTCTGGCGTGGCATTTGCCAACTCATCGGCGTGGCCGCCGGCGTCATACAGAGCGCCGGCATCGCGGGCCAAACGCTCCAGTTCATGAATGACCGAAGCGAGTGCCTCCTTGGCTTGCACGAAGCCGGGGCCGTCGGCGCCCAGGTGCCCATCCACAATCTGTTGCCAGGCCAGCAGGTGTGACTCGCACAGGCGGGCTGATTGCAGATTCGCCAGCAGGTGTGCGGCAGGCGTGTCCTTCAGGGCGCGGTTGAACTGTTCTACGGTCAAGGCGTCTGGATTTGATCGAGCCTGCTCATCGTCATCACGGCCTGTCTGCGCCGCGTTCTGCCGAGCGATGGCCAGATCACGCAGGCTGTAGGCCGCGCCTTGGCGCCCTTTGGTGAAGGGCAAGGCGTTGGACAGTGCGACCACGCGGTGCAGCAGCCAGCCGATGTTGCCGATGCGCTCTTCAAAATCGCCGCCGTCAGCCTGAGGATGCAGGTCGGCCCAGTAGCGTTCGCACAGTTGCGAGCACAACTGCAGGCCTTGATCCAGCCCGGCGTAGCCGTGCGTGAGCGCACGGGCTTCTGTCAGCCACATGGCCAGTCGCAAGTCCTTGGTGCGGGTGCTCAGCAAGGTGCTGCAGGCCTGGCTCACGCCGGGCCAGTCTGCTACCTTCAAGGATGTGACCCATTCGCCTTGATCCAGCGTGGGATCGTCCTGGCGTCGCATGTCGGCGATCTGATCGAACTCGGTCGAAAACGACATGTCTTCGCCACATGGCGAGGCGCCTGCGATGGGCGCCAGCAAAGCTTCCAATTCCATAGCTTCCCTGATTCGTAGACGTCGATCATCCCACGAAGCAGGGTGATCATGGCGGGCGCACGCTCCCCCAAGCTGGGGAGAATGGCCGCAGACATGGATAAGATCGACGTTTCGGTCGGTTACATCCGGGTCGATTACTTTCATGAGTCAAGCACTGTCACAACCTCTTACGCAGCTTAGTCAGATGACGCCGCATATGTCCCGGCGCTCGCCCTGGTCGGCCGACCTGAGCTGGCCGCAGCGTGCTTTGCTGATCGCTGTCGTGGTGGTGTTGCATGGCCTGGTGTGGTGGCTGGTTCTGCAAGCGCCCGTCAAGCCCATCGCCCTGCGTGAGCCGATGGTGATCGCCGCACAGTTGTTGCCGGATGCGCCCAGGCTGCTGCCACCCCCACCGCCGCCCGCCCATGCCGAGCCGCTCCGATCGCATCACGAAGGCTTGGCGCCAATGCCTGTGCATGAGCCGGTGGCGCAGCGCAGGCAAGTGGTGGACGCGCCGCCACCGCCGCCTGTGCTGGCCAGCCCCAAGGCTGCGCCTGTCAACGAGCCGGCGGTACCGGTCAGCGAAAACCGGGCGATGACGCCATCGTCCTTGACCACAGCGCCCACTGCCGTGCGGGCACCAAAGGATGTCGCTGGCGAAGCGCCTGCCGGCTCGGAGCATGGCCGCAATGATCCGAAAGACCATACGATCTCGCCCGCCGATTACCTGATCAAGCCGCCCAATGACTATCCCGCTGATGCCTACGACGCGGGGGAGTCGGGTACCGTCAAGTTCGAGGTGCTGATCGACGAAAACGGACGCCCCGAGGATTTCAAAATTCAAAGGAGTTCCGGTTCGCCCAGGTTGGATCGACAGGCCAGACGCAATGTCATGCGTGCGCGCTTCAAGCCTCGCACTGAGAACGGTCAACCCTGGAAGGGGTGGCTGCATGGTCAAATGACGTTCACGGCGCCCGATTGAGTTCCTTGAGCGACAGCGAGCCCGACAACAAGATAGCCCACGCAAGATGAACCCTTCTGCCGTTGCCGCATCCTTGCCGATGCCTGCCGCTTCTGTTCCCGTCCCGACCGAGTTGGGCTTTGTGCACTTCATCGGGCAGACGGATGCGGTCGGCCAGGGCTTGTTCGGGATCCTGGTGCTGATGTCCCTGGTGTCGTGGATCCTGATTGTGACCAAGGGCGTGGCCTTGCTGGGCCGACAGCAACGCAGCAAGGCGTTCTTGCGGGCGTTCTGGAATGCGGATTCGCTGGATGCAGTTCACCACCAGATTCAGGCACAAGGTGTGGCGGATCCCTTCTCGCACTTGACTGCGCATGCCATGCAGGCACAAAGCCACCATGCGCGTTTCGGTGCCTCCAAGCTGGAAGAGGCTGGTAGTGCTCAGGAGTTCCTCACGCGCACCATCAAGAAGGTGCTCGATGAAATCACCATGGACATGGAAAGCGGCTTGAGTGTGCTGGCCACCATCGGGGCCACGGCGCCGTTCGTGGGCTTGTTCGGCACGGTCTGGGGCGTGTACCACGCGCTGTTGGCGATTGGCGCCACAGGTGCTGGTACCCTGGACAAAGTGGCCGGTCCTGTTGGTGAGGCGCTGATCATGACCGGCGTGGGCCTGGCCGTGGCCATCCCCGCGGTGATGGGCTACAACTGGTTGACGCGCAGCAACCGCGTATGGGGCGCCAGGCTGGATGCCTTTGCCTTCGAGTTGTTCACCTTCCTGTCGACTGGCCAGACCCTCAAGGGTTCGGGCAAGGCGAACTGAACGCGGCGGAGCAGGGCATGGCATTCGCAAGCTTCGACGACAAGCGCAGCAGCGCCCCGATGGCCGAGATCAACATGGTCCCGCTGATCGACGTGATGCTGGTGCTCTTGGTCATCTTCATCGTGACGGCGCCTTTGTTGAGCCACTCGGTCAAGCTTGAGTTGCCCAAGGCGAGCACGCAGGTGATGGCGATCAAGGCCGAGAAGGTCGATCTGTCGATTGATGCTGCGGGGACCCGCTATTGGAATGGCCAGCTAATCAGCCGCGAAGAAAGCGTGGCCCGGTTTGCAGTGGAAGGCGCCAAGGCCACCCAGCCTGACTTGCTGCTGCGTGCAGATCAGGCCGTGCCTTACAAGGCTGTGGCAGAGGCGCTTGCGGACGCCTCCAGGGCCGGCTTGACACGAATCAATTTTATGACGGACCCTCAGTTGGCTGCGCCTGTTGTGGCGGCCCCTGTGGCGCCGGCAGCCTCCACCCCGTGATGGCCTCGCAAGATGCTGCACAAGATGCCGTACAAGATCTCGCTCACATCGAGACCTTGACCAGACCTGTCTGAGGACATGACCATGAACACATCCACTTCATCGATCCCGCCTCAGGCGCTGGCTGGTCTCAAAGTGATCGAACTGGGGCAGTTGATTGCCGGCCCCTTTGCAGGCAAGACCTTGGCCGACTTTGGTGCCGACGTGATCAAGATTGAGCCGCCCGCGAGC
>NZ_SCTN01000378.1 GCF_004297345.1 Aquabacterium sp.
TATTGACATGGATCATTGTCAAAGATATTCTGACAAGAATCCTTGTCACAAATCAAGGTGTTTTCACATAGATCAGCGCCATGAAGCCACACGAATTCAAGCAAGCAGCCGCGGCCAGCCAGAACGCTGGCACGGGCATCGAGCGCCACCGCGTCATCGTCGTCGGGACCGGATTCTCGGGCCTGTGCATGGGCGTGAAACTCCGTGAAAACGGTGAGGACGACTTTGTGTTGCTGGAACGCGCCGGCGACGTGGGCGGCACCTGGCGTGACAACACCTACCCCGGCTGCGCCTGCGATGTGGAGTCGCACCTGTACTCCTTCTCGTTCGAGCCCAACCCGAACTGGTCGCGCATGTATGCGCCCCAGCCCGAGATCTACGCCTACCTGAAGCACGTCGCCACCAAGTACGACCTGCTGCGCCACATCCGCTTCCACGCCAACATCACCTCGTCGCGCTACGACGAGGCCCGCAAGGTCTGGATCGTCAAGGCCGAAGATGGCCGCGTGTTCGAAGCCGATGTGCTGGTCTCCGGCATGGGTGGCCTGAGCAACCCATCCATCCCCGACATCAAGGGCATGGACACCTTCGAAGGCACCACCTTCCACTCCGCGACCTGGCGCCACGATTACGACCTGACGGGCAAGCGCGTGGCCGTGATCGGCAGCGGCGCCAGCGCCATCCAGTTCGTGCCGGCCATTGCACCGCTGGTCGATCACCTGACCTACTTCCAGCGCACGCCGCCCTGGGTCGTGCCCAAGATGGACCGCCCGATCAAGCCCGAGGAAAAGGCCGACTTCGCCGCCAACCCATGGCGCCAGAAGATCGCCCGCACCAAGCTGTACTGGACGCTGGAGGCCCGCTTCCTGGCCTTCAAGTTCAAGCCCGAGTGGATGAACCTCGTGGCCAAGGTCGGCAAGCACAAGATCGCTCAGGCCGTGAAGGACCCTGCCCTGCGCGCCAAGCTCACACCGGACTACACGCCCGGCTGCAAGCGCCTGCTGATCTCCAACAACTACTACCCGGCCCTGGCGCGTACCAATGTCGACGTGGTGACAGACGGTATCCAGGAGATCACGGCCCGCGGTGTGCGCACCAAGGATGGCCAGGAACACCAGGTGGACGCCATCATCTTCGGCACGGGCTTCAAGGTGCAGGATCCGATCCCACCCAAGGCCGTGTTCGGCAAGGGTGGCGCTGATCTGGCCGAGGTGTGGAAGCAAGGCGCCGAGGCCTATATGGGCATGTCGGTGGCGGGCTTCCCCAACTTCTTCATGCTGATGGGCCCCAACACCGGCCTGGGCCACAACTCCATGGTCTTCATGATCGAGTCGCAGGCGCACTACATCGTCGAAGCGATCAAGACGATGAAAGAGCGCCGCATCAAGGCGCTGGAGGTCAAGCCGCAAGCTCAGCAGCGCTTTGTAGACGACGTGCAAGCCGATCTCAAGAAAACCGTGTGGAACTCCGGCTGCAAGAGCTGGTACCTCGATGACAAGGGCCGCAACACAACGCTGTGGCCAGGGTTTACATTCGCCTACCGCCTGAAGACCCGCCGTTTCAACCTCTCCCCCTACAACACCGAGCGAGCATGAGCATTCAATCCATCATTGCCAACATGGTTCTGCGCCATCAGTTCAAACGCGCCGGTCGCGGCCCCTTGAATGTGCAGAAGGCGCGCCACATGGTCAACAAGGTGGCCAAGCGCAACCCGCCGCCGCCCAAGAGCATCAAGCACACGCCGGTGGCCGCTCAGCCCGCCAACTCGCTGTGCTCGGCTGAATGGTTGAGCGTGGCTGCGCCCAAACGCACGGTGCTGTACTTCCACGGTGGCGGCTACTTCTTCTGCGGTCTGGAAACACACCGCCCGACCTGCGCCTACCTGGCCCGCACGGCCGAAGCCCAGGTGCTGTCGGTGGATTACCGCATGGCGCCTGAGAACGTCTTCCCTGCTGCTGTGGACGACGCTGTAGCCTGGTGGAAAGAACTGCTCAACAAGGGCATCGATCCGAAATCCGTCGTCTTTGCAGGCGACTCGGCCGGTGGTGGCCTGGCCCTGGCTTGCCTGGTGGCGTCGCGCGATCAAGGCCTGCCTCTGCCTGCAGGCGCCGTGCTGTTCTCGCCCTGGAGCGACTTGACGTGCTCAGGCGAGACCATGAAGTCCCTGGCCGATGCGGACGTGATGTTCAACCCCGACTCCCTGCCGGAAGCCGCTGCGCTGTACCTCAACGGCAAGCCCGCCAACACGCCGCTGGCCTCGCCGCTGTTCGCCGATCTCAAGGGCCTGCCGCCTTTGATGATCCACGCCAGCAAGCACGAGATCCTGCTGGCCGACTCCACCCGTCTGCACGAACGCGCCCAGCAACAGGGCGTCAAGAGCGAGCTGCACCTCAAGGCCAAGATGCCCCATGTGTGGCCCACGATGGTGATGCTGCCTGAAGCACGCCAGACCCTGAAAGAATGCGGCGCCTACATCGCCCGCGTCACCCGCTGAGGAGCATCCACATGAAGTCATTCAAGAACAAGGTCGCCGCCATCACGGGCGCCGCATCCGGCATGGGCCGCACACTCGCATTGGAACTGGCGCGCCGCGGTTGTAACCTCGCGCTCAGCGATGTAAACGAAACCGAACTGGTCAAGACCGCCGAGCTGGCCGGCAAGCACGGCGTGCGCGTCACCATCCAGAAGCTGGACGTGGCCAAGCGCGAAGCGGTGTACGACTGGGCCGAGCAAGTGGTACGCGACCACGGCAAGGTCAACCTGATCTTCAACAACGCCGGTGTGGCCCTGACCACCACGCTGGAACACGTCAAGATCAGCGATTTCGAATGGATCATGGGCATCAACTTCTGGGGCGTGGTCTATGGCACGCAAGCCTTCCTGCCCCACCTGAAGGCATCCGGTGACGGCCACATCATCAACACATCCAGCCTGTTCGGCCTGATGGCCGTGCCCACCCAAGGCACCTACAACGCCAGCAAGTTCGCGGTGCGCGGCTACACCGAAGCCCTGCGCATGGAACTGGAAATGGAAGGCACCCCCGTGAGCGCCACCTGCGTGCACCCGGGCGGCATCGCTACCAACATCGCGATGGCCGGCAAGGTCGATCCGATCATGGAAAAGCTCACCGGCACCACCGAAGAGCAGCAAAAGCGCCGTGCCAACAAGCTCATCAACGTGACCACGGCCGAATCGGCTGCATTACAGATCCTGACCGCCGTCGAGAAGAACGAACGCCGCGTGCTGGTGGGCAACGACGCCAAGATGCTGGACAAGGTCATCCGCATTTGTGGCTCGGCCTACCAGGTGCTGGTGATGCGTCAGTTGCGCAAGATGAACAAGAAGTCGAGCCAGGGCGCCAGAAGCGCGGCATGATGCGCGCATGAAGTGGCTGAAACGACTTTGGTGGAGTGCCGTTCTCCTGGGGATTGGCCTGGCGGTGTCCGTCTGGGCAACCTGGGAAACTGATCGGCAACTGGGTGACCTCGTGGCGCGCTGGGCGCCCGAGCCCTCCAGTTTTGTCGAACTCGACGGCATGCAGGTGCACATGCGGGACACCGGCCCGCGCGATGACCCCTATCCCATCGTGCTGCTGCACGGCATGTCGTCCAGCCTGCATACCTATGAGGGCTGGCAAACGGCCTTGCAAGGCAAGCATCGCATCATCAGCGTGGATCTGCCCGGCTTTGGCCTGACCGGGCCCAGCCCCCAGGGCGATTACCGCATCGACGCCTACACGCGCTTTGTGCTGCGTCTGCTTGACACACTGGGCCTGCGCCGCGTGGTTCTGGTGGGTAACGCACTGGGTGGCGAAGTGGCCTGGCAAACTGCCGTACTGGCACCTGAACGCGTGCGCAAGTTGGTGCTGATCGACTCCGATGGTTATCAGCCTTCCGTGCTGTCCATGCCGATTGCCTTTCAGATTGCCAGCATGCGCGGCCTGCGCTGGGTGGCCGAGCGCATCCTGCCGCGCTCACTGGTGGCATCCAGTGTGCGCAGTGTGTTTGGGGATCCAGCCAAGGCCACCAAGGACAAGGTCGATCGCTACTTCGAGTTGAACCTGCGCGTCGGCAATCGCCGCGCCTTGTTTCAGCGCATGGACCAGGCTCAATTCGGTGGCAACTCCGCACTGATCCACCGCGTGCAGCAGCCCACGCTGGTGATGTGGGGCGAGAAGGACGAGATGATTTCGCCGGATCAAGGCAACCTGTTTTGCCGCGACATCCCGCGTTGCAAGCTTGTGACCTTCCCAGGTCTGGGGCACCTGCCACAGGAAGAAAACCCCCAGGCCACGCTGAAGGTCTTCCTGGACTTCCTGGCCTCCACCAACTGATGGCCAGGTGGCATCCGCACCCGCAGGCTCAAGCAGCAGCCAGACGCCAGGCGGCCTGACGCATCACCGAGGCAACGACCTTGTCCAACAGGTGATCCAGCTCGGGCTTCTTGAGCACCACCTCGCTGGATGAAGCATCCAGTTGCTGATCAGCCAAAGGCAAAGCCATCTGCTCGGGCACAACCACCATCGCAAAGTTGGTGCTGAGGTAAGTGCGCACGATGGGCAAAGCCCGGATGCCGCCCAGGGCGCCGGGAGACGCGGCCAGCAAGCCTACAGGTTTGCCAGCTGTAGCGCCCGAACCGGCAGGCAGATCGCCTTGCGCGGGCACCGTCGAGAGCCAGTCGAAGCTGTTGACCAGCAAGGGCGTTGGCAAGGCGTTGTATTCCGGACAGGCAATCAGCAAGCCATCGTGGCTGGCAAACAGATCGCGCAGCTTGATCGCGCCGGCGGGCTTGCCGTTCGCGGCCGCCCAGTCATCGTCATAGATCGGCATGGCCAGTTCACGCAAATCCACGTGCGTCACTTGCGCACCCGCTGCTTGCGCCTTGCGTGCAGCCAGACTGACCAGTTGACGATTGAGCGAACCCTGACGGGCACTGCCGGAAATGGCCAACAACCTGATGGGACGAGATGTATGACTTGCTGTCATGAGATTCCTTCTGTCGAAGCGTGACATCTTGCCGTAAACGCCAGTAGCCACACGCCCATCCCGGCTGATGAAATACCCCCAGATGCGCGGCCCCCAATGTATGTGTACAAATGTAAGATGGCCGACTAAGTTATCCCCTGTCCGGCACGCTTGTCATCAAGCGACTACCCCAGGCAGGCAACAAGGAACCAAAGACAAGCATGCAGATCACCGTGACACTGGAAACGCTGCCTCCCCGCGGCGTGCTGGAGGCACGCTGGCGCGATCTGGAAGCGCGCGCGAATGCATCGTTCTACACAAGCTGGTCCTGGATAGGCTGCTGGCTTCAGGTGCTGCCCGCCAATCTGGCGCCCCAGTTGCTGGTGGCGCACCATGCCGGACGAACTGTTGGCATGGGTCTTGTCATCAAAGGCAAGGCCAAACTGCTGCAAATCATCCCCGTTCCGTGCTGGTACCTGCACGCAACTGGTCTGGAAGCCGTTGATGAACTGACGATTGAGTACAACGGCTTTCTGGTCGAGCGGGGACACGACATCAAAGTCAAGCACGCGATGCTGGACCACCTGCTGCATCAAACCAGCGTTGGCCGCATCGAGATCAAGCTGGCATCCCGGCAACTGGACATGCTGGCGCGCCAAACTACCCAGAAGCCTGCCTGGCAAGCGGGCAAAAATGCCATCGTGCGTTCAACTGGCTTCACGTCCTACATGGTCAACCTTGATCAGGTGCGAACCAGTGCGAAGGGCTATCTCTCGCTGCTCAGTGGCAATACGCGCAGCCAGATCAGGCGCAGCATGGCCGCTTACAAAGAACTGGGCGAGTTGGTCGTGGAAGAGGCACGCACGCCCGAACAAGCACACGCTTTCATGGCGGAGTTGCGCAAGCTACATGGCCAGACCTGGCTGGGACGTGGTGAGCGTTCAGGTTTTTCCTTTTCACCGATTGCCCGTCAATTCCACGATCAGGTGATCGAGCACGGTTTCGCGCGTGGCGAGGTTCAGGTGCTGCGCATCTCGGCAGGCGGACAGGATGTGGGTTACCTGTACAACCTGGTGCACCGCGGGCATGTGGTCTATTACCAATCCGGCCTGCGCTATGGTGTGTTGCCCAAGCATGATCGACCAGGCCTCGTCTGCCACAGCCTGGCCGTTGAGCACAACACCCAGGCAGGGCATCACTTCTACGACTTTGCTGCCGGCAACTACCGCTACAAGGATTCGCTATCGACGCACAAGGAACCACAGCACACCCACGTATTCCAGCGTGATGGCGTGCTGCCTCGGCTCGATCGAGATCTGCGTGCGCTCAAGTCCCAGATAAGGCACTGGCGTGAACACCTGAGACTCTGGCGCAAATGCACCGCGCAATCGGCGATGTCCACCCTGCTGGCCCTCACGCCCATTGGGCTGGACATCGACTGCGTCAGCTTGCTTCAGGCTATCCCCCCGTAAGGCGGAGGGATCCGCTTCAGACCGAGAACTTGCCAGCCACGTCCGCGACGCGAGCGCCGAACTGACGTGCGGTTTCCAGATCGCCAGGCAGCATTTCGTCCACGCTGGCATCAGACGGCGTTGAGGCCATGGCACCGCTGAACGAGGCCACGTAGTTCACGTCATTGCGCGTGGCTGCCTTGCTGTTGCTGGGCATCAGGCCTGTGCCCACCCAGATCATGCTGTGCTGCATGGCCAGGGTGAACAGGTAATGCAGGGTGGACAGTTTGTCCCCGTTCATTGAAGCCGAATTGGTGAAACCAGCGGCGATCTTGTTCTTCCAGGCCTGGCTGTACCAGGGCTTGGACGAAGCATCGATGAACTTCTTGAACTGCCAGGGCACGCTGCCCATGTAGGTGGGGGCCCCCATGATGATCGCGTCGGCGGCAGCGAGTTGCTCCCAGCCACCTTCGGGCAGATTGCCCTCGCCATCGACGGCCAGCAATTGGCCGCCCGCGCCTTGCGCCACGGCCTCGGCCATGCGTTTGGTGTGGCCGTAGCCGCTGAAATAAACGATCACGATCTTCTTGCTCATGGCATTTCCTTCTTGGTTGGAAGTTGAACGACCCACTGTGGGGCAAACAAAAAAGTCACACGAGCCGTGAGGCAAAGCGGCATAAAACCGCTACCCTTGGCACATGTTCAGTTACAGACACGGCTTCCACGCGGGCAACCATGCCGATGTGCTCAAGCACATGGTTTTGGTGCAATTGCTTGAGCACATGCTCAAGAAAGACAAACCTTTCTGGGTGGTGGACACCCATGCTGGCGGCGGCTTGTACGACCTGACCAGCAACTACGCGACCAAAAGCGGCGAGGCCGAAGACGGCATCACGGTGCTTTGGGAATATCGCAAGGACAAATCCATTCCCGAGGCGGTCAGGGATCTGATCAAGCAGATCGGGGTGGTCAACGACGGCGATACGCTGCGCTGGTACCCCGGCTCCCCCCAGATCGCGGCGCAAATGCTGCGTGAGGGTGACCACCTGCGCCTGTTCGAATTGCATCCCACGGAAATCAAGCTGCTGGAAGGGCACTTCGCATCCGTCAAACGCGGTGTCAGCATCCAGTGCGCCGATGGCTTCACCAACCTCAAGGGTTGCCTGCCGCCGCCTCCTCGCCGCGGCCTGGTCCACATCGACCCACCCTACGAGTTGAAGGAAGACTACCGTCGCGTGGTGCAGACTGTCGCGGACGCGGCCAAGAAATTCCCGACCGGCACCTACGCGATCTGGTACCCCGAGGTGGCGCGCCGCGAATCGCAGCAGTTGCCTGGCCAGCTCAAACGCCTGGCAGCCGAGTTGCCCAAGGTGGACTGGGTGCACGCCACGCTGCGCGTCAAGGCAGCCGAGCCTGGCGGCAAGGGCCTGTTCGGCTCCGGCATGTTCATCATCAACCCGCCCTGGACGCTGTACGACCAACTGGCCGAGGCGCTGCCCTGGCTGGTGGAGACCATCGGCCAGGACGACCACGCTGCCTACACGCTGGAAGCGCAACAGAGCTGACAGCAAGGCGATCAGCATGATCGTCCGGTCCTCAGGCAGCCAGGTCGAAGAACAGAACTTCGGCCTGCTGGCCTTGCTCGATCTTCAAGGCGGACTCGCCTTCCAGCTTGAGCGCATCACCTGTGCCCAAGGCCTGGCCATTGACCACCACCTGGCCGCGCGCCACGTGCACATAGCCCTTGCGAGCCGGGTTCAGGCTCAACTCGGCCGTCTCAGCGCCATCGAACAAGCCCACAGACAAGGTCGCATCCGCATGGATGGTGACCGAGCCGTCACGCCCGTCCGGTGAGGCCACCAGACGCAGGCGCCCGCGCTTGTCTTCGGCGCTGAAGTTCTTCTGCTCGTAGCCTGGGCGCAGGCCGCGCTCATTGGGTTCGATCCAGATCTGCAGCAGATGGGTCTGCTTGTACAGATCGTGGTTGAACTCGCTGTGCAGGATGCCCTTGCCGGCGCTCATGCGTTGCACGTCACCCGGCAGGATGCTGGCGCCATTGCCCAGGCTGTCCTTATGAGCCAGATCGCCTTCGAGCACATAGGTCACGATTTCCATGTCGCGGTGGCCGTGCATGCCAAAACCGCGCCCCGGGGCGATCACGTCATCGTTGATCACGCGCAGCGGGCCGAAACCCATGTGGGCAGGGTCGTCATATTCGGCAAAAGAGAAGCTGTGGAAGCTTTGCAGCCAGCCGTGGTCGGCATAACCTCGTTCATCGGATCGGCGCAGTGTGAGCATGGTGGGCTCCTTTCCTTTTGCGTTGATGGGGCAAGGCCGTGTCTTGCCTTGGGGTTCACTGTAGGCCGCACGCCGTGTTTTGCCGCTGCGCCACACTGATGGCATCATTCAAGTAATTTGAACAGTCGCCGGGTTTCCGGCAGCAGCCTCATGCCAGACCGCGCCCACGCCCTCTCGCCCGAAGCCCTGGAAATGGTCGTGGCCATCGCGCGCACGGGCAGCTTTGCGGCAGCGGCCCGCGAGCTGGGCAAGGTGCCCTCCGCCCTGACCTACTCGGTGCGCCAGTTGGAAGACGCCCTGGACGTGCTGCTGTTCGATCGCCGCAGCCGCCAGGCCAGGATGACGGCCGCCGGCGAAGAACTGCTGCGCGAAGGCCAGTTGCTGCTGCAACAGATGAACGCCGTGGCCAACCGCGTGCAGCGTGTGGCCTCCGGCTGGGAAGCGGAGCTGACTGTGGCCGTGGACAAAGCCATTGCGCCGCACGCCGTGTTCGATCTGATGGAGGCGTTCTACGCGCTCAAACCGCCCACGCGCCTGCGCATGCGCAGCGAAGTGATGACCGGCACCTGGGAGGCGCTGGCCTCAGGACAAGCCGACCTGGCCATTGGCGTAGCTGCAGACCGGGCATCTGGCCAGGACATCCGCTGCGAAGCCATCGGCGAGCATCATTTCGTGCTGACCGTCGCGCCACATCACGCGCTGGCGCAAGCGCCGGAACCCCTGTCCTCGGCCACCTTGGCCCAGCACCGCATCATTGCCGTGGCCGACACAGCACGGGATCTGGCACCCATGACGGTCGGCATCCTGCCCGGGCAGGACGTACTCACCCTGCCCTCGATGGCAGCCAAACTAGAAGCCCAGTTGCGAGGCCTGGGCTGCGGCTTCTTGCCGGAACCCATGGTGCGCCCACACGTCGCGGCAGGCCGGCTGATCAAAAAGGAAGTGGACACCCCACCGCGCGTGGTGCGCACACATTACGCCTGGCGCCAGACCGGCGCGCAGCCAGGCATGGCGCTCACCTGGTGGCTGCATCAACTGGCGAGCCCGGCCACACGCTGCGCACTGCTGGATCTGCATGAAGGGCTGATTCTGTGAGCGGCTACGTCGGTCGATTTGCGCCCTCGCCCACGGGCCCCTTGCACGCTGGATCGCTCGTGGCCGCGCTGGCCAGTTGGCTGGATGCGCGTGCCCATGGAGGCACATGGCTGGTGCGCATCGAAGACGTGGACATCCCTCGCTGCATTGGGGGTGCCGATCAGGTCATCCTGTCTCAATTGGCGCAATGCGGCCTGCTGCCCGACGAAGCACCCATCTACCAAAGTCAACGCGGTACGGTCTATCAACAAGCACTGGATCAACTGATCTCGGCCGGACATGCTTACCCCTGTGGCTGCACCCGGGCAGACATCACCCTGGCCAATACCCGGACGGGGCGGAGCAAACAACGCCACGGCGATCTGGTCTATCCGGGCACCTGTCGCCCTCAGCGTGGCGGCCTGCAAGGCAAGCCTGCCCGCGCCTGGCGCCTGCAAGTGCCAGATGCACCGGATGACCTGCTCGTGTGGCATGACCGGGCACTGGGCGAACAGCAACAGCACCTGGCCAGCGCCGTTGGCGACTTCGTCATCAAGCGAGCAGATGGTTTGTGGGCCTACCAGCTCGCCGTCGTGGTGGACGATGCCGCTCAAGGTGTTACGGACATCGTCCGGGGCGAAGACCTGTGCGACAACACGCCACGGCAGATCCTGCTGCAACGCTGGCTGGGGCTGCCTGTCACGCGTTACCTGCACACGCCATTGGTTCTGGGCGACAACGGCGAGAAGCTCTCCAAGCAGAACGGCGCCCAGGCGCTGGATCTGAGCGCCCCTCTGGCCGCGCTGCAATCAGCTGGCGCAGCGTTGGGCCTGACGGCACAGGCCGGCAACTTGAGCGATTGGCTCGCTGAAGGGGTCCAGCATTGGCGCGACCACCACCTGCATCCATGATGCAAGACGGCAGGCTCGGCTGTATCCCCGCTATATTCGTGATGGACTACCGCCGGGATCGATTTCCACTCGGGGATCGTCTTGACACCGGGAACATCTGCCCCCAGAGATGATCTACAGAGCTAAAGTGATCTCAACAACTTCAACAGGTGCTCACATGAACGCAATCCGCATCGGCACGCTGGTCCTGGTGGTCCTGCTGTCGGCTTGTGCGTCCAAGGGCACGTCCAAGGGCATGGCCAAAACGCAATCGCGCATGACCACGGCCGCAGCGACGCCGCTCAACGATCTCAACCTGGTCAGAGACGAGATTCCGGAGGTTCTCCAGAATGCGGCCAAGGAGCCCTATCTCAAGCCAGCCGACGCCAATTGCGCGCTGGTCACGACCGAGATTCACCAACTGGACGATGTGCTTGGCGCCGATCTGGACGCCCCCGAATCCGATGAGCCCTCCTTGCTGGACCGCGGCACCGACGCCGCCGAAAACACAGCCGTAGGTGCCATTCAACGCACGGCTGAAGGGCTGGTTCCCTTCCGCAGCTGGGTTCGGAAATTGAGTGGTGCGGAACGGCACTCCAGAAGGATGGCAGCGGCCATCACGGCAGGCTCCATCCGGCGCGCCTTCCTCAAAGGTGTGGCCGCATCTCAAGGATGCGTCATCAAACCGCCTGCACAGGTCGTGGCATCAGCGTCAGCGCCGGCATCAGAGGCGGCCCCGGAAAAGGTCGCCGCAAGCTGCTCTGACACTGCGGCCGCCACTTGCGCCAAGCCAGCCACACCTTGATGCTCAAGCAGCCCGGTCCACCACCACAAAGTGCTTGCGCACCGGGCCGATCACCTCGAACGCACCTTCAAATCCGGCAGGAATCACCGCGCCCTGGCCAGCCGGTACATCCACGTAGCCGCCCTGCGTGTCATGCAAGCGCACATGCCCTTCCAGCACGAAGAAATACTCTTCCTTGCTGGCGGGAAAGGCGATGCGCCAACGCCCTACCTCGCAAGCCCAGATGCCACTGCTCATCAGGCCATCGGCCGATTCGTACAGCGTCCAGGTCTCGCGGCGCGGGTTGCCTTGCTCCAGGCGATCCGGCCTGGGATGGTCGATGCTGCCGGGTGTGACAGGCTGATCGAATCGCGTGATCGTGGTCATTTGACGATGAAGTGCTCGCGGTAATAAGCGAGCTCGTCGATGGATTCGTGGATATCAGCCAACGCCGTGTGCTTCTGCGCCTTCTTGAACCCTTCTGCCAGGCCGGGCCGCCAGCGCTTGGCCAGCTCCTTGAGCGTGCTCACATCCAGATTGCGGTAGTGGAAGTAGGCCTCCAGCGTGGGCATGTAGCGCGCCAGAAAACGGCGATCCTGGCAGATCGAGTTGCCGCACATGGGCGATTTGTTGTTGCCGATGTACGGTTTCAGGAACGCGATCACGGCCTTGGCCGCCTCGTCCTCATCCACAGTTGAAGCCTTGACGCGGTCGATCAGGCCGCTCTTGCCATGCGTGCCCTTGTTCCAGGCGTCCATGCCATTGAGCATGGCGTCCGACTGGTGGATGGCGAACACGGGGCCCTCCACGCGAACGGACAGTTCGGGGTCCGTCACCACCACGGCGATCTCGATGATGCGATCGCTGTCGGGCTTCAGGCCGGTCATTTCCAGATCGATCCAGATCAGGTTCTGATCGCTCTTCTTCAGCACAGCAGGGGCGTTGTCGGCGGCAGGGATCGGCGCGTCGCTCATCTATCTAGGTCCTTGGGGGCCTTCGCCCCATTCTTGTCATACGAAAATCGCGGCCAGGCAAAAAGCTGGCATGAAGCAAAAAACTTCGGTTTTGCCAGCCCATGCACCCAGGTCCGAGCAGGCAATTGTGCGGCAAACGTACACTGACGCCCATGCAACCCAGTGATCTGACCCTGCTTTTCGTGGTCTTCGTGACCGCATCCCTGTTGACCAAGCTATGGCTGGATACCCGCCAGGCCCGTTTTGTCGCCCAACATCGCACCGCCGTGCCCGACGCCTTCCGCGACGAGGTGACGCTGCTCAGCCATCAGCGTGCAGCCGACTACACCCTGGACAAGCTGCGCTTCGGGCTGTTGAACACCGCCATCAGCACGGCCGTGCTGCTCGGCTGGACGCTGCTGGGTGGTCTGGACTGGCTCAACCACGTCGTGCGTGATGCCGTTTTCCCGCGCTGGGGTGGGCTGGCTTACCAACTGGCCTTGCTGGGTGCCTTCACCGCCATCGGTGCCATCATCGAATGGCCCATGGATGCCTGGAACACCTTCCGCATCGAACAACGCCACGGCTTCAACCGCATGACCTGGGGCATGTGGATTGGCGACCAGTTCAAGCAAGTGTTCATCGGCCTGCTGATTGGCACACCCATTGCCGCCCTGATCCTGTGGCTGATGGGTGCCGCCGGTCAGGCCTGGTGGTTGTGGGCCTGGGGCGCCTGGGTGGCCTTCAGCCTGCTGCTGATGGTGATCTTCCCGATCTTCATCGCCCCGCTGTTCAACAAGTTCGAGCCCTTGCAGGACGACCACCTCGCCAAGCGCGTGACCGACCTGATGGCGCGTTGCGGCTTCAAGGCCAAGGGCTTCTTCGTGATGGACGGCAGCCGCCGCTCTGCGCACGCCAACGCCTATTTCACCGGCCTGGGTTCATCCAAGCGCGTGGTGTTCTTCGACACCCTGCTGAGCAAGTTGTCTCATGGCGAAGTCGAAGCCGTGCTGGCGCACGAGTTGGGTCACTTCAAGCACAAGCACGTGCTCAAGCGCATGATCATGATGTTCGTGATGAGCCTGCTGGGCTTTGCCTTGCTGGGCTGGCTGTCGCGCCAGTTGGGCTTCTACCAGGGCCTGGGCGTGTCGCCCAATCTGGGCAGAGAGCCCAATGATGCGCTGGCCATCTTGCTGTTCATGCTGGCCTTGCCATCGTTCATGTTCTTCGTGTCGCCCATCTTCTCGTACTTCTCTCGCCGCGACGAATACCAGGCCGACGCCTATGCTTGCCAGCAAGCCAGCGGCAAGGATCTGGCCATGGCCCTGATCAAGCTGTACAAAGACAACTCGTCCACCCTGACGCCTGATCCGATGTACGTGCGCTTCTACTACTCGCATCCACCTGCGTCCGAGCGCCTGGCCGCGATGGCCGCCAGCTGAGATGGCTTGATCATCATGCCGACACCACACGCCTTGCCGCTGAACCAGCAACGCTGCGCCCACCAAAGCGGCGCGGCTTTGAGCGCGTCCGAGCAACAGATCCTGATGAGCCAGTTGAGCCCCGGCTGGCACGTCGATAACAGTGCCCCTGGCGGCGTGCTGTGCCAAACCTTCACCTTCGCCGATTTCCACCGCACCATGGCCTTCGTCAATGCGATCGCCTGGATCGCCCATGAACAAGACCATCACCCCGATCTGGCCGTGAGCTACAAGAACTGCACCATCCGCTGGTCCACGCATTCCGTGGGCGGGCTGTCAATCAACGACTTCATCTGCGCGGCCCGCGTGGATGCGCTGTCGGCATGAAGCGCCACGGCAGAGGGGCGCCGCAAGGTCGCCATGGTCGCCCAGGCAAGACAGCCGACACCAGCCAGTGCAGCAAGGGCCTGGTCGTGGCCACGCATGGCCGGCACGTTGTGGTGGAAGATGAAGAAGGCGAACGCCTGATCTGCCACCCACGCGGCAAGAAGAGTGAGGCCGTTGTGGGTGACCGCGTGCTGTGGCAACACACGCTGGACGGTGGCGATGAAGGCGTGATCGTGGCCGTGGAAGAGCGCAAGAGCCTGCTCTACCGCCAGGACGAATGGCGCAGCAAATCGTTTGCCGCCAACCTGGATCAACTGCTGATGTGGATCGCCGTGGAGCCCGTCTTCAGCGAATCACAGCTCACACGGGCCTTGATCGCCGCAGAGTCGGCCGGCATCCCGGCCACCATCGTGCTCAACAAGATCGACCTGCCCGGCGCGCCAGCCGCGAAAGAGCGCCTCGCGCCTTATCGCGCCATGGGCTACCGCGTGGTCGAGCTGTCCTTGAAGCAGGAAACGGAAGCGGCACGCGAACAGGTCGGCCCCTTGCTGGATGGCAAGGCCACGCTGGTGCTGGGCCCGTCCGGCGCGGGCAAGAGCACGCTGATCAACACGCTGCTGCCCAACGCACGCGCCGAAACGCAAGAGATCTCGCAAGCCCTGAACTCGGGCAAGCACACCACGACATCCAGCCTCTGGTACTGGCTGGACGAAAGCCGTACCAGCGCCGTCATCGACTCGCCAGGCTTTCAGGAGTTCGGCATGCACCACATCCCGCCGACAGAACTGGCGCGCTGGATGCCAGACATCGCCAAACACATGAACGACTGCCGCTTCCACAATTGCACGCATCGGCAGGAGCCGGGCTGCGCCGTGCAGGCCGCCGTGGAACGAGGTGAAGTCAGCCCGATTCGCCTGAGCCTATACACCGCCTTGTATGAAGAACTGAGCCAGCCACGCTGGTAAGCCGCATGAACGACCAACTCTCCACCCTGCCCCCCACGCTGGAAGCATTCCTCCAAGGCCACCTGAGCGTGCAGGATCTGGCCCACGCCTGGCGAGATGCGACACAGGAGCATGAACCCGCCCTGCCCGAGCGCTATCTGGACGTGCTGGAGCGCGTGCTCAATCAGCTGGAAAGCGCTGCGCTGTTCACCGAAGAAAGCTGCTCGTTCAGCCAGGCCGACATGGTGGCCGCGCTGGCCGACTGGTTGACCAAAGCGCGCGCGCTCTGAAGCCGCCCTACCGGCCTCAACAAGCAGATCAGGCCACAAGATCCTGACGGTTGGGCTGTGTCGCGCTGATGGGCACGAAAGCCGAGGCCAGATCGTTCACCACATCGGCCGCCCACATCACCGAGCGGATGCGCGCCACCTCGTCGCCCGCATACAAGGCCGTGCTGTCACGCATGTGCGGCGCCATGGAGGCTTCCATCGCTGCAGCCGAGAACAGCGGCAGATGAGGCCGCTGCCATTGCACCAGTTCGGCCTTCATAGGCGTGAAGCGCCGCGTCAACCCCGTCAGCTTGTAGATCAGGCGCATCCAGGCCGGCACCTGCCCCTGCGAATCACACCAGCGCCGCGTGGCCTCGTTGTCCAGCACGCGATGCGGTGCATCCCAGTTCATGCCAAACAGATTGGTCAGCACCGTGTGCTCGGCCTTGACCAGCGCCTTCTTGTAGAGATCGTGCGCCTGGCTTTCATGCGTGGCCACAAAGCGGGTACCCGTTGAAACGCCCACCGCACCCTGATGTCGCGCCGACAGTGCATCTTCAGCGGTGTACATCCCGCCAGCAGCAAACACGGGTACAGGCCCAGCCAGATCAACGATGGGCGACAAGATCGCTTTGAGCAGGCTGGTTCCGCGTACATGCCCACCGGCTTCGCGGCCCTGCACGATCAGTGCATCCACATCATCCTGAAGCGCCATGCGCGCTTCTTCCACGCTGCCGACCTGCTGAAAGGTATAGATACCGGCCTGCTTGAGCCGGCGAATCAGCGCGGGATCGCGGCCCCAGAACAAGGTGGCCATCGGCACCTCTTGCGAGATGAGCAAATCCACATGCCGAGGGCGCGTGAATGGCAGCAGCAAGTTGGCATTGAAGGGATGGCCTTCACACAACCTGCGGGTCAGCGCCAGGGCCATACCCCACTCTGAGACATCCATGATGCCCAGCGTCCCGATGCCGCCCGCGCGACTGACCGCTGCAGCCAGCTTGGGGCCAGCAATGCCCGGCATCCCCGCCTGCATGACCGGATAACGAACACCGATATGTCGCAATGCCGCCAGTTTGTCCGCCATAGCGCCTCCAAGGTCCTCAGCACAGGTTAACCCGCCACCAATTTGAGTGTGGCGCAGTCCAAGTGTCATCCGAAGCCCCCGTATTTGACCCGAGAATGCTTCGATCACCAAACCGAATTTTGCAGGTACGCAGATGTCCTCAACGCCTAATCGTCGTCAGATCCTACAGGGTGCCGCCTCCGCCGCACTGGCCTCTTCCGTGGCCGGTGGCATCGGGGCCAAGGCCTACGCGGCAGAAATCGAATTCGACGTGGTGGTGATTGGTTCAGGCGCTGCCGGCATGACGGCAGCGCTGGCAGCCGCCAAGCGAGGACTGCGCGCTGTGGTGATCGAGAAAGCCGCGACATTCGGTGGCTCCACGGCCCGCTCGGGCGCCGGCATCTGGATCCGCAACAACGAAGTGCTGCAAAAAGCTGGCGTGATCGACACACCCGAAAAAGCCGCCACCTACCTGGATGCCGTTGTCGGCCCCATCGTGCCCGCTGACCGCAAGGCTGCCTACCTGCACTATGGCCCTGAGATGATCTCCTTCATCCTGCGCAACACGCCCATGCGTTTCCGCTGGATGGAAGGCTATTCGGACTACTACCCCGAGCTGCCAGGCGGCATGCCCAATGGCGCCTCCATCGAGCCGGATCAGTTCAACGGCAAACTGCTTGGCAAAGAGCTCGCCAACCTGAACCCACCCTATCTCGCCACGCCGCCCGGCGTCGTGATCTTTGGTGGCGAGTACAAGTGGCTCAATCTGGCTGCCGTATCAGCCAAGGGCGCGCTCGTGGCCGCCAATGCGGTGGCGCGTTATGTCGAGGCCATGCTCAAAGGTGAGGCGCCCTTGACGATGGGCCAGGCGCTGGCTGCAGGCCTGCGCACGGGCCTGCTCAACGCCAATGTGCCGGTGTGGCTCAACTCGCCTTTGATCGATCTGCAGCAAGACGGTAGTGGCCGTGTCACGGGCGCCCTGGTCAACAAGGAAGGCACGCCCACGCTGGTCAAGGCCCGCCTGGGTGTGGTCATGGCCACTGGCGGTTTCGAGCACAACCTGGAGATGCGCCTGGCCTACCAGCAGCATCCCATCACCACGGACTGGACCGTGGGCACCAAGACCAATACCGGCGACGGCCACCAAGCCGGCCAGCGTGCGGGCGGCAGTTTCGACCTGATGGACGACGCCTGGTGGGGCCCCATCATCCCGCTGCCTGAAGGCCCCTACTTCCTGCTGGCCGAGCGCACACTGCCTGGCAGCATCATGGTCAACGGCCAAGGCAAGCGCTTCCTCAATGAAGCCGTGCCCTACACCGACTTCGTTCACACCATGTACCAGCAGGTCACCGAAGGCAAGGACATCACCACCTGGCTGGTGGTCGATCAACGCTACCGCAACCGCTACCTGTTCAAGGAGACCCTGCCCTTCCTGCCACTGCCCAAAGCCTGGTTCGATTCGGGCGTGGTCGTCAAGGACCTCACGTTGGAAGGCCTGGCCACCAAGATGGGCGTGCCACCTGCAGCCCTGCGCAACACCGTGCAGCGCTTCAACGGCTTTGCCGATGCCGGCAAGGACCAGGACTTCCACCGTGGCGACAGCGTGTACGACCACTACTACACCGACCCTGCCGTGCGCCCCAACTCCTGCCTGGCCGCGCTGCGCTATGCGCCCTTCTACGCCTTCAAGGTCAAGCCGGGCGACCTGGGCACCAAGGGCGGCCTGCGCACCGACGCCCGTGCTCGCGCACTGCGTGCCGATGGCAGCGTGATCAAGGGCCTGTACGCGGCCGGCAATGTGAGCGCCTCAGTGATGGGCCACAGCTATGCCGGCGCCGGTTCCACCATCGGCCCGGCCATGACCTTCGGCTACATCGCCGCCAACGACATGGCCGACAACCAGGCTTGATGCATCATCAGGCCTGAGCAAGCAGGCCCAGCAAGCTCAATCGGAATCTGCCACGCTCAACCAGGCGGCTTCCGCCAGCCTTTCGCGCTGCTGCGCTGGCGCAGCCTTCACCCGGCCAGACAGCCACGCACGGCTGTAGTTTTCGGCCGCCCCGATGATCAGGGACGGCAGCAACTCCATCGGCCAATCCTTGATGCGCCCGGCTCGCCCAGGCTCGCCAAACCACGCCATCACCAACCGCGCACGCTGCCGATTGCGCTGCTGCAACTCGGCGCCGTGCGGGCCTTTTGATACGGCCGAGCGCGCCTGAAACATGAAGCGCGCCAACTCAGGCTGCGCCGTGATCCAGTCCACATAGCTGTAGACCAGCGCCGCCACGCCGTCGCGCATCGTCTGAGCCTTGGCCAGTTCGGCATCAATCAGATCGGCCTGGTCCTGCAAGGCGCAGAAGAACAGCGCCGCCACCAGGCCTTCCTTGCTGCCGAAGTGGTGGTACAGGTTGCCCACGCTCGCTTCACAACGCGCCAGGATCATCTCGATGGTGGTGGCCTCTATGCCGCTTTCATTGAAGCAGGCCAGGGCACCAGCCAGCATGTGCCGCTTGAGCTGAGCTCGTACGCCAGGATAGGCTCGCTCCAGCACGGCCTTGGCACCAACAGGTGCAGAGACGTTCTCGGCGTTCGCAGATCTGACGGAAGCGGACTTGTTCACGGGGGCCATGCTTGTTTTCATGAACTTGTATTTGACACCGAATATTATTCCAGAATACTATTCTGTTTGTCAGCAACAAGTCCGCAAGAGGACACCGAGGAGACCCCATGAGCCAAGTACTCAATATGTTCAACAGCGTTGGCGCCGAACAGTTCACGAACATGATCTGCCAGATCGCGCCCTACTTCAGCACCATCCAGCCCAGCATGACCACGCTGCGCCCAGGCTATGCCGAAGCCACCGTGCCCCTGCGCCGTGAAGTGACGAACCACCTGGGCACCATGCACGCGATTGCGCTGTGCAACGCCGCCGAACTGGTTGCCGGCACCATGACCGACGCGTCCATCCCCGAGGGCTACCGCTGGATCCCCAAGGGCATGAGCGTGGAGTACCTCGCCAAGGTCAAGACCGACATCCGCGCCGTGGCCGATGGCAGCAGCATCGACTGGACCCAGGCTGGCGACCAGGTCGTGCCAGTGGACGTGTTCGACACCGAAGGCAAGAAGGTTTTTGCGGCCCGCATCACCATGAACGTGAAGGCTGCCTGACCATGATCGACATGCTCGCCATGGGCCAGCAAATCCTGGCCTCGCAAGCCTTCAGCGTTTTTCTGGGCACGCAACTGACCGCCTTCAATGACGAACAGGTTGAATTGCACCTGCCATTGCGGAACGAGTTGAAGCAGCAAAACGGCTTCGCCCATGGCGGCGTGTTGAGCTATCTGGCCGACAACGCCCTGACCTTCGCAGGCGGCGCCAAACTCGGCCCCGCCGTGCTGACTGCCGAGTACAAGATCAACTATCTGCGGCCAGCCGTGGGCAGCAAGCTGATTGCACGGGCCAGCGTGATCTACGCAGGCAAGTCAACGGCCACCTGCCGATGCGATGTGTTTTGCGTGAGCGAAGACGGCGTGGAAAAGATGTGCGCCATAGCCCAAGGCACGATCGCCAAGACGGGCTGAAGCGATTCAGGCTCAGCCGATGAGATTGGCCAGCGACAGCAAGGCGAGCAGCAGCATCCACAGCACAACTGAACGCCAGATCAGGCCCACCACACTGCGCAAGTGGGCCATCTGGGGCGCGGCACCCGTGGTGCTGCCTTGCGCCTCGATCACATCGGGCGCATCGCCTTGCGTCAAAGTCCGACTGACGTCCTTGCCTTCATCGGACACCGGCGCCACCTGGCCACCAAGGCGCACACCCAGCGCACCCGAAGCTGCGGACAGGATCGTGCCCTCATTGGGACGCACCCACAGCACGGCATGGCGACGCCAGGCATCCACCGCATCTTCGAAATTACCGACCACGGCAAAGCCAAAAGCCGTGAGGCGAGCAGGCACGTGATCGACCAGGGAGAACAAGGTCTGCGACAGGCTCATCAGGCGATCATGGGTGGAGACCCCCGTGACTTGACTGCGATAAGACCAATAGCGGCTCGCGAACTCGGCCATGCGGTACAGCACGGCGCCAGCAGGCCCCAGGCCCACAGTAGACAGCACCACAAACCAGAAGAACACGCCAAACACATGGCGATGGGCCGCCAGCAGTGAGTACTCCAGCACATGGCGCAGGATCTCGGTGCGCGGCAGTTCGCTGGCGTCCAGGTTCTGCCAATGCGCCAGCAACTCACGGGCACGGTCTTCGCGCCCGGCTTCCAGCGCATCGCGGATATCGGTGAAATGGTGGCTGAATTGCCTGAAGCCCAAAGTCAGATACAGCACGGCCACATCCAGACCCAGCGCCATCACGGTGCTGTAACGGTTGGTGAGCGTATAGATACCGGCGATCATGGCAGCGGGCGCCACGACAGTCACGGCCCACACGATACGGGCGTGCATGTCCTCACCGGCATCAAAATTGCGCCCGACCCAGCGCACCCAGCCAGTCAGACCATGATGGATGGGGTTGAGATTCGACAGGGGCTTGAGCTGCTCCGCCAGCAAGGCGAAGAGCACGGCAAAAAAGCTCATGGTCAGATCATAGCCCCCACCCCGCCCCGCAAAGGGCAGGAAAGGCGGCCAAGTGTCAGGCAGACAGGAAGCGGTATAAATTTCGCAACATCGCGGCGGTGGCACCCCAGATGAAGTACTCCTTGTCGGTGACATGCGAGGTCCAGGGCATGGAGAAGAACTCCAGGCGTGAACCGGCCACGTCGAAGGCCCGGCGCTCGTGATAGCGTGGGTCCATCAAGAAGCGCAAAGGCACCTCGAAGATCTCATCCACCTCGCTCGGATCGGCCTGCAGGATCAGTCGGTCTGTTTCGCCGGACTGCGGAGCGATCAGGCCCACAACAGGCGTGACGACAAAGCCGGTACCGGTGGTGTAGGTGGGCAGCGTGCCCAGCACATCCACACGCGCAGGATCCAGCCCCACTTCTTCCTGCGCTTCACGCAAGGCGGTAGAGACGGCATCGGGGTCGGTCGGTTCGCTGCGGCCGCCGGGAAAGCTGATCTGGCCAGCGTGCTTCTTGAGGTGCGGGGTGCGCTGGGTCAGCAAGACGCTGGGCTCGTCGCGCATGACCAACGGCACCAGCACGGATGCCGCCACCGGGTTGGGCGAGCGGTACCACTTTTCGACCTCGACATCAGGATGCCAGATGGGCGGCTGCTGGAAACGCTGTGCCAGCGCGGCCCGCGTGAAGCGTTGTGGGTCAACAGCCGGCAGATGGGCATCGTGGCCCAGGAGCTCGGCCACACGGGGATCGATCGTGAATGCCATGGCGACACCATAACAAAAGCCGCCAGTGCTTGCGCAACAGGCGGCTTTGGGCCGAAGCAAGAGGCTTATCAGCCCCGGTTCGATACAGCCAGCTTTTCCTTGATACGTGCCGACTTGCCGGAACGCTGACGCAGGTAGTACAGCTTGGCGCGACGCACATCGCCACGACGCTTGACTTCGATGCCAGCGATCAGGGGGCTGTACAGCTGGAACGTACGTTCCACGCCTTCGCCGCTCGAGATCTTGCGCACGATGAAGCTGGAGTTCAGGCCGCGGTTACGCTTGGCGATCACCACACCTTCGTAGGCTTGGACGCGCTTGCGGGTACCTTCCACCACGTTGACGGACACGATCACGGTGTCGCCAGGGGCGAAAGAAGGAATGGTCTTGTTCAGACGAGCAATTTCTTCTTGCTCGAGCTGTTGAATGATGTTGGACATCAAAGGCTCCTAAATGATCTTGCCCGCGCCGGAAATTAGTTGCTGCACATGCTGCCGAAGCTGCCTGCACGGCACCCCAGATAGGGTAGAGGCCGGGTAGAGGATCGGAAAACCGCAGATTATAGCGCGAGTTGGGACAAAAAGTGTTCGTCTTGTTTGGACAATTCACCGCGCGACCTGGCCGCCTCGATCAACTCGGGGCGGCGGCGGGCCGTGATGGCCAGTTGCTGCTCCCGGCGCCAGCGCGCAATGTGGGCATGATGACCCGACATCAGCACAGGCGGTACAGCGGCCTCAACCCCTGCCAGACCAACTTGATCCGGCAGGCTCAGCACCTCCGGGCGGCTGTAATGCGGGCAGTCCAGCAGGCCATCTGAAAAACTGTCTTGCTCGTGCGAGGCCGCATCATGGAGCACGCCAGGCTGCAGGCGGGTCACGGCATCGATCAAGGTCAGCGCCGGCAACTCGCCGCCGGACAGCACGTAGTCACCCATGGAGATTTCTTCATCCACATGGGCGTCAATGAAACGTTGGTCAATGCCTTCGTAGCGACCGCACAGCAGCACGGCGCCCGGCCCTTGCGCCAGTTGCTGCACGCGCTGCTGCGTCAAAGGCTTGCCAGCCGGACTGAACAAGATCACGGGCAGGCGCTCGGCACCTGCCGCAGCCTGATCCGAACGGATGGCCGACAGGCAACGCACCAGCGGTTCGACCAACATGACCATACCGGGGCCGCCACCAAAGGGGCGATCATCTACTCGGCGGTAAACGCCTTCGGCGTGATCACGCAAAGGCCACAGGCGCACGTCAACCTGACCGGTTTCGAACGCACGGCGCGTCACGCCCACGTTCTGGAACGGGGCGAACAGTTCGGGAAACAGGGTGATGACGTCGAAGCGAACGGCCATCTCGGCCCCCGTTCAAGGTAAGTGGAGGATCAGTAGTCCAGGCCCCAATCGGCGACGATGCGCCGATCAGCCAGGCTGACACTGACAATGAAGGCCGACACGAAGGGGATCAGGCGCTCGACGGGCTTGCCGTCCTCGCCGGCTTCGCCTTCCAGTCGCAGCACGCTGTTGGGACCGGTGTCGAGCAGATCAACCACCTTGCCCAGGGCTTCACCCTCTTTGTTGACCACATCCAGGCCGATCAGATCGACCCAGTAGAACTCGTCTTCGTCGGGCGTCGGGAAGGCCGAGCGCGACACATACACGCGGGCACCCTTGAGTGCCTCGGCGGCATTGCGGTCCTCCAGCCCTTCGGCTGTGGCCACGACCACGTCACCCTGATCACGGGCCTGCTTCACCTGCAGGAAGCGCGGCTTGGCCAGGCGCGCCACACCCTTGGGGGCGGCAGCAGGCTTGGCAACCGGCGCAGCGGCGGTAGCTTTGGCGGCGGATGGACGCGGCAAAGCACCCGAAGGCGTATCGCCCGGGCGCAAAAACCATTTCTTGGTACAGAAGAGCGCCTGGGGATCCGAAGAGAAAGGCTGGACCTTGATCCCGCCTTTCACACCCCAGGCGTCAACGATGCGCCCGACCTCTATCGCGTCTGCTGGCCAGACGATGCCGTCTTCCAGAACAGGGGCGTAGGTCTCGGCGCGATCGTTCATGCAGTCGTCAGCTTAGGCTGCAGGAGCGGCCTTGGCCTTGGCATCGCGAACCAGACGGGTCACGGCTTCGGAAGGCTGTGCACCGTTGCTGACCCAGTGGCTCAGACGGTCCAGCGACAGACGCAGGGTTTCGGCGTTGCCGGAAGCCAGGGGGTTGTAGAAACCCACGCGCTCCAGGAAGCGGCCGTCACGGCGGTTCTTTTGTTCAGCAACGACGATGTTGTAGAAAGGGCGCTTCTTGGAGCCACCGCGAGAGAGTCGAATCACGACCAT
>NZ_SCTN01000379.1 GCF_004297345.1 Aquabacterium sp.
GGACGAAATCGACGTCGTCATCAAGGCCTACCAGCTGTACCTGGAGCAAACCGAATCTCAAGGCCTGGAGCCCCTGCTGTCCGTGACCCGCGCCTGGCGCCTGGTCAAGTTCATCGACAACGGCATGCTGACGATGACCAAGTGCTCCAAGTGCGGCGGCCACTTCGTCAGCCACCCCCACGAAATTTCGCGTCACTTTGTCTGCGGCCTGTGCAACCCACCCGCACGTGCCGGCAAGGGCAAGGCCGCTGGCGCCATCCAGATGCACTGATCTGCCTGGCTACTGATTTCCCCTGCGTTAGTTTTTCTGCGTTAGTTTCATTGCTTGTCTCCTCCTAGCGGCACTGCACCTGAGTGCCTTCAAACGGGGTCCTTCGGGACCCCGCTTTTTTTGTGCCGCAGCGATTTGTGTTGCCGCGATGCAGACCGGCATACGCCACCAATTTAATCGCCCGTGAAGTTGCGACACGGCTTGACGGAAAACGCCATTCCTGGCCCGAATGACTCAGGACATGATCGCTGGCAAGCGTCACGGCACATGCCTAATCTCCTGATCCTCGCTGTCTCACGAGGATCACCGTGTCTCGCATCAACCGTCGTCAATTCGTGCGCCATGCCGGCGCTGCCCTGGGCGCCAGCGTCCTGCCCCTGAGCCTGCAACGCGCCCTGGCCGCCCCGGCCCAAGGCGGCACGCTGGGCTCCATCGCCCACGTGGTCATCTTCTCGCAAGAGAACCGCTCGTTCGACCACTACTTCGGCAGCATGAAAGGCGTGCGCGGCTTTGGCGACGACCACCCCATGCTGCGTCAGAACAGTGGTGACCAGTCCGTGTTCATGCAGCAGGATCTGGTCGTGACGGGCCTGACCCACACGCCCTTCCACCTCGACACCAGCTGCGTCTACGACATCGCCCACGACTGGAGCACCCAGCACACGGCGTACAACAACGGCCGCATGGATGCCTGGCTGATCGCCAAGGGCCCGTTCACCATGGGCTACTACAAGCGCACGGACATACCCTGGCACTACGCCCTGGCCGATGCCTTCACCCTGTGCGACCACTACTTCTGCTCCACCCGCACCAGCACCGACCCGAACCGGCTCTATCTGATGACTGGCACGCTGGACCCGCAAGGCCGCAACGGCGGCCCGGCCACCAACAACAGCTTTGGCGACCTGACCTGGACCACCTACCCCGAGCGCCTGCAAGCCGCCGGCATCTCCTGGCGCATGTACCAGGAGCAGGACAACTACGACGACAACGCGCTGGCTTGGTTCAAGCAGTTCAAGACGGCGCAAGCTGGCTCGCCTCTGTACGAGAACGGCATGCGCCGCCGCAACATCGCCGACTTCCGCAACGACGTGATGAACGACCAGTTGCCGGCCGTGTCGTGGATCATTGCGCCCGAAGCCTTGTCCGAGCACCCGCGCGGCCAGCCCAATGCGGGCGCCAACTACGTCAACCAGTATCTGGATGCCCTGGCCTCGAACCCCGCCGTGTGGGCCAAGACCGTCTTCATCCTGACCTATGACGAAAACGGTGGCTTCTACGACCACGTGAGCCCGCCCGTGCCTCTGCCCGGTACGGCCGACGAGTTCGTCAACGGCGAATCCATCGGACTGGGCTTCCGCGTGCCCACCATCGTGTGCTCGCCCTGGAGCCGCGGCGGCTGGGTGGCCAGCGAAACCTTCGATCACACCTCCATCCTGCAGTTCCTGGAGAAGTGGACCGGCGTGGCCGAGCCCAATATCAGCGCCTGGCGCCGTCAGGTCTGCGGCGACCTGACCTCGTGTTTCGATTTCAACGTCAGCGACACCAGCCGCCCCGTGCTGCCCGATACCGCCAGCCTGGCCTCGGCCAGCCAGGGCCAGTGCTCGACCTTGCTGCCCCTGCCGGCTTACAGCACCACCATGCCGCCGCAGGAAGCTGGTCAGAAGCCCTTGCGCAAATCACCTGTACAGCTCGATTGCTGGTTGTCATCCGACCTGGCCAACGAGGGCAAGGTCTGGATCAACTGGGCCAACAAGGGCAGCAAATCCGCACCGCTGCAGATCAATGCCAACAAGCACCGTGTGGACGGTCCCTGGTTCTACCAGGCCGACCCGGGGCAAGGCGGCAAGGACTACTGGCATGTGGTCTGGTACGGCGGCGGTTACTACGATCTGGAAGTACACGGCCCGGCCCAGTTCATGCGGCGCTTCCGTGGTTACCTCAACGCCAAAGCCATCAACGGCCAGCCTGAACCGGATGTGAAGCTGCTCACCCAAGGCCCTGGCCAGCCCGTGACGATCACCTTCAGCAACCCTGGCAGCAAGCCCGTCACGCTCAATGTCGTGGACCGCATCGCGGCGGGCGGCACGGTCAACTGGGCGATCACGCTCAATGGCAAGGAAACCCGCACCCTGAGTTTCGCCACCACAAACGACTGGTACGACCTGGGCGTGACCGTCGCCGGCGACAGCTATTTCTACCAATCCCTCGTAGGGCATGTGGAAGGGCGCGATGGCCTGAGCCGCCCGAAACTGCGCCGTTGGTCTTGAAATCAACGAGATGCCCGCCTGGGTTGGCCCAGCACGCCACGATTGGCGCCCAAGGCCGGTGCTGATCCGGGTTTCTCCCTCATCCAGGGCACCGCACAATGAACGGGCCGGCACGACCGCATCGCGTGTCGGCCCGTTCAAGCTGGGAGAGGGCATGGATGTTTACCTGAATCGGACGCTGGAGTTGGGTCAGAAGCTGCCATACGGCGTCAGCGACTTCAAACTCCAGGTCAGCCAACACACTTATTACGTGGGCAACCCGAGCCGCTCGGGCGCCAGCTTTCCCGTCAAGCTCAAGGCCGCCGTGTACTGTGGCGAGACCGAGGTGCTCAATATCGTCGCCGAGGTCCAACCCGCGACGAAAGCGCAGGACATGGGCTACCGGTTCAAGTACCAGGCTGGCATTGGCCCTGATGAGCCCGACTACATCCTCGCCTACATGGGTTCCAACCCGCAGGCCGAACCCGTTGGCGAGTTGAGATTCACGGCTGCAGGCGCCTACCTGCAAGATGAAGATGCGCAGGTGGCCTACGAGCACCAGCGCCGAGGCATCGCCACCGCCATGTACCAACAAGCTGAAGCGCTGACTGGCAAACAGTTCCTGTCACGTGCGGGCGATGTGCTCACCGTGGACGGTGCCGCCTTCTGGGCCAGCCCAGACCGACCATTCGGCGTGGATGCGCTGTACAGCCAACCCCGCCGCCTGCTGTGGATCAACCTCGCTGACTTGATGACAGCGCCGCTGAAAGAGCTGCCCAAAGTGGTGTTTGATGCCGACCGATTCACGCTATCGGCCACAGGTCAACGCTGCATCGAGATGACCAACAGCGGCGGCGCCCCACGCCTGGGCTTGCAGGAGGCGCGCACACGCGGCCTGGTGGCACGCGGCCACGATGGTCTGGTCGAATCCTTCGTCAACGATCCTCATGCGGCGCCCAAGCTGATGCGCAACGTGCAGTGCAACAGCCAGCCACCGGCTCTGGCACTGTGCAATGCACGCGGCCTGCCAGACGCGACCATCAGCCCGCCATTGGCGCTGCTGACGGAAGAGTCACGCGAAGACGTGTTGCATTTCATTGGGCGCTATCTGCATGCCCTGGCCGATCTCAATGCCACGGAAGTGCTGCACCCTGCGATCCGCACCCTGAGCCGCCAAAGACAGTTTCACCACGAGCGAGGCGACCCGGAGCACATCGAGCGAGCGCTGGAAGTACGCCGGGTTCAGGGCATGTCCGTCATGACAGACATGCTGGAAAAAGAAGCCGAGTTCCGTGCCAGCAGAATGTGATCAGCCCTTCTTCACCCACTGCTCGATCATGTCCTTGACGGGCTGATCGATCTTGGCAAAGCGGGTGCCGAGCCGGAATTTACCCCCCTTGGCAACATGGAACATGACCTTCGCGTGCAAGCCGGGGTAGTGGTACTTGCTGCGATCAGCGGGGTCAGGCATGGCGATCAGCACCTGCAGCATCACGCCATCTGGGAAAGCTCGCTCACAGACCAGACCGAGGCCGTCCGCAGAAACATTGATGACTCGGGCCTCCAGATAGGACTGAGGCCCCGTCACGACCCGGGCAGCCCAGGACACATTGACTCGCGGAGTTTGGCGAGCATCTGCCGCTTGTTGCGGCGTGGAATCAGTAACAACGGTCACAGCCTACCTCTTTGCTGAGTGAACGCGGCGGTAGCTCATGCTCGGGAGCGACACACCTGATGGGTTTGTTTGCTCCTAGATCGGCAGGCTCTATCAAACCTTAAGTTACATGTGATGTCACTGAAATATCTCTCGTTTTTGCAGGATTTATCACCTTTGAACGCATTTATGCGCAAAAACGGGCAACAGCCAGAAAAGCGCCTGTTTTCAGGGAATCCACGCACTTGCGCAGAACACGCGCAGGCCTTAGAAATTGACAAGCGTCAAATACGTCACGGCCTACGCCCCGAAAAGGAGATGCGATGCCCGGTTCCATGCCCCATACGACGTCCATCAGGAAGCGTCTTCGCTACCTGACGACCCTCGCTTGCGCACTGACTGCGCTCACTGCTGTGGGCATTCTGGCCAGCGGCCACGTCATCCATGGCGCCTTGCTGATGTTGGGCGCCATGCTCTTGCTGCCCGGCAGCATCTTCGGGCGCAGGCACCGCCAGCATCTCAGTGAAGCCGCACTGGCGTCGAGCACGCCTGCCCCGCCACGTCGTTGGCGCAAGGCCGCCTGAAAAATGAAAAGGAGGCCACATGAGCCTCCTTTTAGCTATCACCCCGCGCAAGGAGCTCAGGGCAAGGCGGGTGCCTTGAATGGCCCCATGACGGGGTCTCCTGACGGAGTGAGGCTGCGCGCCGTGACCTCAGCTGGCAGCGGGGCCTTCAGCGTGTAGAACACCGAGCTGGACTTCAGGCTGTAATCCCCGTTGACGAAGTCCGTGAACCCAGGGTCATTGGTCTGCTTGATCAGGTTCGGATGGCCTGTACCGTCGTACTTGGTACCGGCATAAAGATTGGGGTTGCTCGGGCTTGAGGCGTAGTTGCCGTAGTTGGGCATGGTCTCGATGTAGCGGTTGATCCAGTTCGAAGGCTGTGTCACGCCGGCACCATCCACAAAGGTCGGGAAGTTGGCCACGCCACCCCAGAAGAACAGCGCGAACGGAGCCGGCGTGCCCGTCGATGTCGCGGAGACGGCGTAGAACAGATTGTTCAAGGCGTTGACCACCGTGCCCCGGTTGTAGTTGAGCATCTCGAACAAGGGGGCGCCATCACGGCCGTACATCAGGTAGTCGTACTTCGAGACCACGCGGTTGTTATAGAAGAACAACTTGCCGTAGCGGTACTGCATCTGCGCGCCAAAGTCGCCATCACCATGGCCGATCAGGATGCCGCCATTGGCGTCGATGCCGCGCTGCGTGAAGTGGTTGTTGTACACGAAGGCGTACTTCACCAGGTCCTCGCCCAGCGCATCCTTCTGGATGGCCTCATAAGGACCATTCGATTCGGGATCGCGCAAGGAGATGGCATGCATGCCGCCATCGATGTAGTTGTTGCGGAAGATCACGCCAGCCGAGCGTTCCTTGATGTTGTCGGCCGAGGTACCGTTGGGACGACCGAAGTAGTTGTACTCGTACACCGAGCCGATCACTTCCGAGTAGGCGTTGTGCAGGCTGGTGTTGCCCACGATGCCGTTGTCATGGAAGTAGTTGTTGCGCACCAGCAGGCCGCGCGACTGACGGGCGTTGCCCAAGTAATCGGGCGCAGGTGCCATGTAGTCCTGGTCCGACTTGATGAAGAAGCCGATGCCGTTGCTGGCCAACTCGCAGTTCGTGATGGCCAGGTGTTCGGCAGGCGCGGCATAGATACCCGCCGTGAAGGCGGGCCAGCTCGTTACCGCCCCAGACAGGTTGGTGTACGACGCAGGCGTACGGGCGTTTTGCACCTTCAATCCAGTGATGTGCAGATAGCCCGGCTTGTAGCCATAGGCTGCCGAGGTCAATCCATTGCCGATGTTGACGGGACGGCTGAGGATGAACATGCCAAAACCGTCGAACACGGGCGGCATGCCTGTGCCGGTCGCAGGCGGTGAGACGGCGTTGACACCATCGAACACAGGCAACTCGCCATTGGTGCCGGGCACGCCCATGATGGTGATGTACTTGCCCTTGTCACCTCTGGCGCCCAGGAAGACGATGTCCTTGTAGGGCTCTGTACGGTAGTAGATCTTGACCACATCGCAAGGCAGCAGGCGGATCCAGGGTACGTCGCGTGGCGTGGCAAAAGCCTTGCCCGTGCCGACTTCGAACACCAGCCCTTCGGAAGCGCCGCAGGACGCGCGGCTCGGGTACTCAGCCTGGTAGTTCCAGGCCGTGGGCGTCTCAATGCGGTTCAGATCAGGCAGTGCCCGCGTCTGCAGTGGATTGGTCGCCAGCGTCATGGACGAGGTGTCCAGCGAACCCGAAGTGGACGATGTGGTGGTGGTCGTGGTGGTGGTCGTGGGCGGCGTCGTGGCAACAGTGTTGAGCACGTTCACAGAGACCGCAGCAGAGGTCGATTTGTTGCCTGCTGCGTCATAGGCCACCGAGGTCAGCGTGGCCGTCCCATCTGCCAGCGCAGTGGTGTCCCAGGTAAAACTGTAAGGGCTGGCCGTACTGGTCCCGCTGAGCGTACCGTTCACGTAAAGCTCGACCTTGCTCACGCCTACGTTGTCTGCTGCAGCCACCGACACGGACACCGAACCGCTGACAGTGTCGCTGGAGGCAGGAGACGTGACCGAGGTTGTCGGTGCGGTGGTATCGGCTGTGGTGGTAGGAGGCTTGGTCCCCAAGCGCTTGCCGCCAGCGTAGGCCACGCCCAGCGCACAGATCACGATGGCGGTCACCGTGACGACTTTGAATGCTTTATTTTCGTACGCAGGTTTTGACGTTTTGTTAAATACCTTCGTCATATACAACCAATCTTCAAACTCAAAACAAAACCCTGCAAAACCTGTTCGCACTCAATATGGTAATGAATTAGAAACACACCACGTCGGCACTTTTATATTCATTCAAACCGGGCCCACCCGATTCATGGGAGCGATTTAAAATCAAAGTCTGGAGTGCTTCCATGTGATTTACGCATCGTTACGGCACGTTCGTGAAAAACGGCCGACAGTCATTTTACATGGTGACATAAACACAAATAAAGACCGAAATACCATATGAATCAATGAGATCCGTCACAAACCGCGTACCCGCAACGGTTATCGACATCCATTCATAACTGGTGCATTTGGTTCGATGAGGCGTTTTCCAAACTCGTCATATTTTTCACTTCAGTCCCTGCCGTTTCTGCCGAAAACTCTGGAAACCGTCATCTCTTGTGACATTTGGCGCACTGCGCTGACGCCCATCGGATGACCCCTCGTTTCGAACGTGGACGCAGTGGACCATGAACATCCGAAATATCCGAATCGGGCAGCGACTGATGATCGGCTTTGGCCTGGTCATCGCCTTGTTGATGCTGCTGGCCGGCCTGGCCGTCCTGCGCATCAACAGTCTCAACAGCGAGATCGGGTCCATGGTCAAAGAGACCTACCCGCGCACGGTCATCGCCAACAAAATGAAGGCGGACTTGAATGACATCTCGCGCAGCATGCTCAGCATCCTGGTGATGTCAGACGGTGAGCAGATGAAGGGCGAGGTGGCCAATATCGAGAAGGTCACCAAACGCAATGACGAGAACCTGGCCCTGCTCAAAGCCAGCGTACAGGATGCCGACGGCCTGGCTTTGATCAAGACCATCGTGGAATTGCGCGAACGCGCGATGAAACACCAGGTCTCGTTCATCAACATGATCAACACGGATGAAAAAGACAACGCACTGACCAAGTACCTGTTTTCGATCCGAT
>NZ_SCTN01000380.1 GCF_004297345.1 Aquabacterium sp.
GCGTGCAGAACGTGCTGAAGTCCACCCGTCTGGCCTGGAACGAAGGGGAGGCCGCCGCGGCCAAGGCCTTGTTCCCCAACCTGTTGCCCGTCATGCAAAGCGAAGATGCGCTGGAAGGCATCCAGTCCTTCCTGGAGCGTCGCGAGGCCGTGTTCAAGGGACGTTGAGCCCTACAGCCTCTTCACACTCTTATCGCCGACATCGACGTGTGTTGCCGCCCACATCAAACGAGCCGGCGGCGTGCGTCAACCGAAATCATTGAATCACCTGAGTCGAGATCATGACCCACCGCGCTACCGTTGATTTCCTGCTGTACGACTGGCTGAACGCAGAAAGCCTGTGCCAGCGCGAACGCCACACCGAACATAATCGCGAGACTTTCACGGCTGTGCTGGACCTCAGCGAGAAGATCGCCACCGAGCAGTTCGCGCCCATCAACCGCCTGACGGACATCCACGAGCCCGAGTTTGATGGCGTGACAGTGACCTTGCCCAAGGAAACACCCGTGGCCATGCAGGCCTTCAACGACTCCGGCCTGATGGCTGGCAGCAAGGACGCCGACATTGGTGGCATGCAGTTGCCCACCGTGGTCGAGATTGCCTCGATGAGCTTCTTCTACAAATCCAGCGTGTCGCTGGCGGCGTACCCGATGCTCACGCGTGGCAACGCCAACACCATCCTGGCACACGGCACGCCCAAGCAGATCGATGTGTTCGCGCGGGGTGGCTTTGAAGGCCGCACCTTCGGCACCATGTGCCTGAGCGAGCCGCAAGCCGGTTCCAGCCTGTCTGACATCGCCACCAAGGCTGTGCCCGATGTGAATGGCGATGGCACGGGCATCGACTGGACGCAAGACAGCCTGGGCCAGCGCTACCGCCTCACAGGCAACAAGATGTGGATCTCGGGCGGCGAGCACGAGATGGGCGAGAACATCGTGCACCTGGTGCTGGCCAAGATCCCGGGCGAAGATGGCAAGCCCGTGCCGGGCGTGAAGGGCATCTCGCTGTTCATCGTGCCGCGCAAGCTGGTCAAGCAAGATGGCCGCATCACGCAGCAGCGCAATGACGTGGCGCTGGCTGGCCTGAACCACAAGTGTGGCTACCGCGGTACCGTCAACACGCTGCTGAATTTTGGCGAAGGCAAGTTCCCTGTCAACGGTCAGTCAGGTGCCGTGGGCTACCTGATCGGCAAGCAGGGCGAGGGCCTCAAGTGCATGTTCACCTTGATGAACGAAGCCCGCATCAGCGTGGGCATCGGCGCCACCATGCTGGGTTACGCTGGCTTCGAAGCTTCGCTGGAATACGCCAAACAACGTCCGCAAGGCCGCCACATGAGTGCCGGTGGCAAGAACCACAGCGCGCCGCAGATCCCCATCATCGAGCACACCGATGTCAAGCGCATGCTGATGATGCAAAAGGCCATTGCCGAAGGTGGCCTGGCCTTGGGCTTGCTGTGCGCACAACTGGTGGACGATCAGCATACGGGCACGGGCGCAGAAGCCGAGAAGGCCGGCCTGCTGCTGGAGTTGCTCACTCCGATCGCCAAGAGTTGGCCGAGCGAATGGGCACAGGAGGCCAACAGCCTGGCCATCCAGATCCTGGGCGGCTACGGCTACACACGTGATTTCCCGGTCGAGCAGTACTGGCGCGACAACCGCCTCAACATGATCCACGAAGGCACGCACGGCATCCAGGGCCTGGACCTGCTGGGTCGCAAGGTGGTGATGAACGGCGGCAAGGCCTTGAGTGTGCTGGCCGAGCGCATCAGCGAGACCATCCAGAAGGCCGGGCAGGTTGATGGCCTGGCGGTTCACGCCAATGCCTTGGCGCAGGCCCTGCAGAAGGTGGGTGCGACCACCAAGGCTGCCTGGTCCACTGGCGTGCCT
>NZ_SCTN01000381.1 GCF_004297345.1 Aquabacterium sp.
TCAACGTACAGCAGGTCAAACGATTGCAGGGCGGCAACCGGGAACTTCTGAACAGAGTTGGAGCTTGTCCAGTCGAAAGGGATGCTCAGGTCAGCGTGAGCGGACATGGCGCTGGCGGCCAGGAAAGCGGAAACAGCGATGGAACGAACTGCGAAAGACATTTTCATAATCTAGCTCCTTTGGTGGTGAAGGCCGGATCAATCTTGGATCACTACTCGGTGAACGGTGATCGGTCAGCGGTGAGTTAATGATGTCCATTCGACCGCTTTCATGCCCCCCCGTGAATAAGGGGGACAACCACTCAAGATGCGACAAAAGACACGCTTTCAAGTGCAAACCCACCCCCGCTGAACAGGGGGTCCAATGAGGGATTCCACCTGCCCCAAGGGGTTTCCCGTGGACAAATGGCCCCCTTTATGTCGCCTTTAATTCCTCATTTAAAAAGCGACCCGAGAGTCGCTTATTTTTCACCATGCGTGAAATCAAGTCCAGGAAACCAAGGCAACGCTGTTGATCTGCGCCGGCACCAGTGCGGCAGAAGCCGGCGGTGTCATCGCTGACATGGCCTGAATCAAAACCTGAGCGTTGGATGTGGCCATCTGCAGCGTGCTGCCGTTGTCCAGCTTCAATTGCTCAATCGCCCCGCTGCCTGGCTGGCTGCTGGCAACACCAGAAAAGAAGTTCTTGACCAGCACGCTGTCTGTTGCGCCCAGGATCGAGACTTTCAGATCAAGGGTGTTGGCTACATGGCTCAGCCAGATGTCCTGCCTGGTCAAGGCGCCACTCAGTTGCAGCACATCTGCGGTGCCACCTGCATCCGTGATGACGTCCGAGCCCTGCCCAATACCGCCCACGTAGGTGTCTGAAGATGTGCTGGAGAAGTCTGACAGCTTGTCATTACCAGCACCGCCAATCAGGGTGTCGTTACCGCCCACGCCTGTCGAGCCGTCGTTCATGGCGTCACCGTCAAGCTGGTCGTCACCTTGACCGCCGTCGAGCAGGTCGGCCCCCAGGCCACCCGTGACGATGTCATTGGCACCACCGGCACGAATCGTGTCGTTACCGCCTTCGCCAGCCAAGATGCCGATCGCGTCGTTGTCGGTGATGACATTGTCGAGGGCGTTGCCGATGCCGAAGTGCAACTCGGTGTTGACCATCACCAGGTTTTCAAAGGCACTCTTGAGTGTGTACTCCGTGTCATCGTTGATTACTGTATCCGTACCTTCACCAGCGAGCTCAATCGCCACATCACCCTCATAGGCGTAATAGGTATCGTCACCCAAGCCACCTCGCAGCAGATCGAAGCCCGCGCCGCCGATGAGGACGTCATTGCCACGCCCACCCGATACGGTGTCGTCGCCATCGCCGCCATAAAGCGTGTCGTTGCCGTCAAACCCGTTCAGGAAGCCCGCCACATCGCTGTCGGTAATCACGTTGTCACCAGCACTGCCAGTGATCGTGTGTGCGCCCAAGGATGTGCTGGTGAGGTTTTCGATGTTGGCAGCCGTCAGGGTGTAATTTGCCAGCGAGGTCTGAATGGTGTCGGTACCCTCGCCTGCGGCTTCGACCAGGATGTCGGACGTGTCGTTGTCGATGACGTAGATGTCGTCACCGAGACCGCCGACCATGGAATCAATGCCTTCGCCGCCGATGAGGGAGTCGTTGCCAGCTTGACCGTAGAGTGTGTCGCTACCCTGTCCGCCTATCAAAGTGTCATTACCTGGAGCTAAGAGGGGCTGCGTATCAACAACGTCCCAGAAGTCCCCGAATAGAGTGTCCGCGCCAAGGCCACCCTCCAAGTAATCTGCACCATTCCCACCATCCAGGGCATCGTTTCCGCCAGAGGCGATCAAAGTGTCGTTGCCATCGAACCCATATAGCGCCGCGAACGAAGTAGTATTTGTTTGAACGAAATTATCCAATCCATTTCCACCAACACTTTGATATTTAGAACTACTTGCGCAGATCATGTTCTCAACATTAGCCGGAGCTGCACTCCCCACGAGCCCATCGGGCAAACCAATGTAAATGGTATCAATCCCCTCCCCCGCCAACTCTCGCACCTGCGTTCCAAAAAGTGTCAATGCACCAGGAATTACATAGACATCATCACCCTTCCCGCCATAGAGAGTCCCGTACCCTCCAAGCACATTCAACGTGTCATTCCCGTCGCCACCATACAGCGTGTCGTGCCCCCCACCTCCAGAAAGACTGTCAGCATATTCAGAGCCATTCAATACCTCATCACCTGATGTTCCAACAATATTCATAAAACCCTCATTTATAGAAAGATGGACAGGCATTCGTTTAAGAGGCAACACATACGTCACCCAAAATGAAGTGCCAAACATTTCCTCTTCTTCAAGAGGAAGTCGCAGCCTATGAGAGAGGCATGGACCCATCAACCCCAAGAAGAGGGATTTTAAGAAAAAAGTTGGCAAAGCCACCCTTATGGGTGGCCACTCACCAATCAACTTGTAGAGGACCTAACACGTTATTCAGTCAAGCGTAGAAAGCACAACGCTCGACAAATAAATTATGTGACACGACAACTAGCACCCTTCTAAATCAAGGCAATTGATAAACCTCACCGACAAAAAAACATATCCTGCCTTACCCATTATCACAATTTGCCCATCTATTTGGCAAAATTTCCCCCACAAGGTGTCAATTCAATTAGCAGAAAAATTTTCATCAACAAGGTGAATTGCATCAAATAAATACAGCATAAAAAAAGCCCTCAACACTGTTGAGGGCTTATATCTAAATACGAATTATGCGCTCATTAAAAGCTACGACCAAGACTAACGGAAAGGATCGTGCTTGTAATTTTCATCTTTTGCTCGCGTACATAGGTCCCTAGGTCAGATGTGCCACGCTGACGCTTGACCAACTCCATCACCTTGGTTGTGAACTGATCAGGTTGATCGGGTCTATTTTGATCCCACAATCCCTCGCCGGTATTAATCAAATTTACGATACCTGCTGGATAATCAGAAAGCACCGCAGCACCAGATTGAATCTGAGTGCCCGACGTCACCAGTGTAGACGTTGCCTTTAAGGTCACTTGACCAAGCGACACATTTACATGCCAATCATCATTGATGGCACTTTGTACACCTACAAATGGACCAAAGCCAAATGTATTCTTGGTTGTCAAAGTGGTTTTACCACCTTGGTACTCTTCAAAAAAAGATGTCGTGCGTGCGTCGAAGAAAATGGCATACATAGCCCCGACACCAACAAATGGCCGAACAACCGAACGTCGATCGCCGAAGTTATAACTACCAATCACCAGTGGTGGCAACATTTTTGTCGTTGCAATATGGCGTCCATTTATCGAATTAGGTGATCCATCATCTCGATACCCATCACCATATATCTTTATTTTTAGCGGTGCGGCCAACACATACGCCTCAACCAGCCATTTATAGTCGTCATCCAACCAATAACCAAGCGAAATTGTAGGCGTGCCGACAGACTTTTGAGTCTTTGCTTTAATACCTGGAGGCGTACCAAGCCCGCCGAGGTGCTCGCGATCCAATTCAGCAAGAAGCAAGCCGCCGCCGCCAGCATCATAGGCGTAGCCATTATTACCATCAGCATAGCCATAGCAATCAGCCGCGACAAAGTTGGTGCCACCATTCAAGGTGTTATTCGGGTTATCAAAGTCATCATTACAGGCTTGGCTGATTTTTCTTCCCAACTCGAACGCATCAGCCAATTGCTGCCTGGTGGCAACAGGACCAGTGATATCACGCGCATCCTCTGATTTTGTCTTGTTGAAAGTCTGCGTATACCCAAACCGCATGAAAAGCCGGTCACGGACTTTGTTGTCCCAGCCCGTAGGGAAAATGCTATTTTGAGCATAAGCGGTCGAAACAGCACCCATTGCTGCCATGGCCACCACGATGGCTGTCGCTTTGCGCGCCACGCTGGAAATATTCATGCGGTCTCCTGGAAGAGAAGTAGCTTGTCTTGCTTGTCTATTTATCGCGACGGGTTATTTTATTGTTCCCCGCTATACGAAAAAAGCCGCTCACACTTTATGCGAGCGGCTTGGCTGGTCTAACGGCAGCCTGTTGTTACAGCCTGCCGCTGACCCGCACCAAATTACTTGGCGCGACGACGGCGAGCCACCAGGCCCATACCAACCATGCCCAGGCCCATCAGAGCGTAGGTGGAAGGTTCTGGAACCGGAGTGACCTTCACGCTGATGGTCGACACGATGGAACCGAAGTCGGTCACGGTCTGCAGCGAGGTGATGCCGTTAGCAGTCAGACCCATGGCTTGCGCGAACAGGTTGAAAGCAGCGGTGTTGATGGTCAGGCCAGTCAGGGTGTTGGTGGAAGTCACCACGCCGCCGCCAGCAGGCACAACCGACAGGTCAAACGTGGTAGGGCCAGTGATGGTGGCCACATCCCACAGGTACACGTGGGTCTTGGTACCGACGCCGTTGGCACCGGTCAGATCAGCGTACACCTTCTTGGCGGTCAGATCGACGTTCAGGTTGGTGATTTGCAGGGAACCGCCAGTGGTAGCGATGTTGGCTGTAGGAGCCGATTGCAGGGCACCGCCAGCAGTGGCAACACCTTGCACAGCCAGGCTGGTGGCAGTGTAGTCACCAGTCAGCGACGTGACAGGGGCAGCAGCAGAAGCCGACGAGATCGACACAACCTTGGTGGCTGCGTTGGTCTTGTTGACGACAGTAGCCGTGGCAGGAGCCACGCCCGACACTTGCACCTTACCGGCGTTCAGGGCACCGATCAGGGTGCTGGAGAACGTCAGCGTGCCCGAACCGGTCAGGTCAGACAGGGTGTAGCCGAAATCGGTCACGGAGGAACCAACGTTCAGCGTGGCGGTGGTAGCGCTGGCCATACCGGCGGCGGCGAAAGCAGCTGCAGCAACCAGAGTCTTCATTGCAAATTTCATTCAAATCTCCACTTGGTGAGACAGGTCTGTTTATAAGTTGAATCTTGTCGGGATCAGAAGCGACCTTGACCTTCTGTTCCGTAGCAGACCCTACTTCTCGTCTGCTGTTGATCTAACTTTACCGGGGGGCATTCTGCTTCGCATCAGGGAACCCCCCAGAGGACGTAGCTGCCAGTGTCAAATGCGTACTTTTCACGCACTGCCCCCCGCAAGCGAGGGGAGGGGTTGCCCCTAAGCAGCTAAATCCCCTTTCGCCTTACTTGGCGCGGCGACGAGCCACCAGGCTCATGCCAACCAGGCCCAGGCCCATCAGGGCGTAGGTCGAAGGCTCAGGAACCGACGGAACCTTGGTAGCGGTCACGGTGATGGTGGAATCAATCGAACCGTAGTCCTTGATGCCCTGCAGCACGCCGTAGCCACCAGTCATGATGCCCAGCGAGTCGATGAAGTAACCGAACGCTTGATCAGTGATGGACAGTTGCGACAGGTGGTTGGTCACCGTGAAGGTGCCTTCAGCAGCTGTGATGGAGGTCGGGCCAGTGATGGAGCCGATGTTCCACAGAGCGATGCCGTTCTTTTCGCCAACGCCGTTACCACCGACCAGGTCGGCGTAAACGATCTTGGCGCCCAGGTCCACGCGCAGGTTCTTGATTTCCAGCGAGCCACCAGAGTTGGTGAAATCGTCGGCATAAGAAGTCTGCAGGGCACCACCAGCGGTAGCCACTTGGCTCACGCTCACGGTCGTACCGTCAAACGTGCCGGTCAGGCCAGTGATAGGCGCTGCAGCAGACACTTGCGTGAAGCCGCCATCAGCCAGGCTGCCAACGATGGTCACTTGGGCAGGGTCAACTTGAGCAACGTCCACCGAGCCGGCGTACAGAGCACCCAGCAGGTCCGACGAGAACGACAGCGTGCCAGAGCCAGACAGACCGGAAACGGTCCAGCCTTGATCGGTCACCGAACCGCCAGGGGTCAGCGTCAGGCTGCTAGCGTTGGCGGCGCCAGCGGCCACCAGGGCTGCTGCCACAACCAGACTCTTCATATTAAATTTCATCGTGATCTCCACTCTTGCGCGAACCTTTTTATAAAAAAGGACTTCAAGCGATCCAGGGGCATTCGCAACCTCCCCAGGCGCTCGCAGACTTCACCGATCTGCACATTCAAGATCTTGAGGGTAGCCATAGCCCGGAACAAGCCGGATATCCCGAAGATTGCAACAATCCGTGAACCGGGTGGCGTTCACCCACAACCCGCCCCCTCAGGCGGGGGTAGTGGAAGTACCTAATCAGGGAACCGGGCGCCGCTAATCAGATCGTCTTGACCGTTCAGGTGCGGCCCAGGCGCCCCAAACAGGGCATCTTGCAGTCACGCGAAAGCAGTACCGCCTTTGGGCAAATCAGCGGCTTTGTGCGATTGAGCGTGAGGGCAGTCAGTTCGTCAAGGTCGCCAAAGCGCAAGGGCGTGAGGAACTGCCGCAACGGCAGAAAAAGAAAAGGCCAGGGCATGCACGACACACCCTGGCCTCAATGACGGAAAGATCGATCAGGCGGCTTTGCGGCGGCGGGTTGCCAGACCAATGCCCAGCACCCCCAAGCCCAGGAGCGCACTGGTGGAGGGCTCCGGCACAGGCGTGATCCTGGCACTGATGGTGGAGGTGATGGTGCCAAAGTCGGTCACGGTGCTCAAGGACGTGATGCCGTTGGCTGTCAGCCCCATGGCCTGGGCAAACAGGTTGAAAGCATCCGTGTTGATCTTCAGGCCAGACACTGTGTTGGTGGACGACACCACACCACCGCCCGGGGGCAATTGAGAGATATCAAAGGACGTAGGGCCCGTGATCTGGGAGATATCCCAGAGGTAGACATTGGCGCGGGTGCCAACGTTGTTGCCACCAATCAGGTCCGCATACACGCGCTTGTTGATCAGGTCGACGTTCAGGTTGGTGATTTGCAGCGACCCGCCGGTCGTTGCGATATTGGCAGTGGGAGCAGACTGCAACGCGCCGCCGGCACTCGTCACGCGGGTGATGTTCACGCTGGTGGCGGTGTAATCGCCAGAGAGCGAGGTAACGGGTGCCGCCGCAGAGACCGAAGAAATCGACACGACTTTGGTAGCCGCATTGGTTTTATAGACAACGTTTGCGGTTGCGGGTGCCACTGCCGTCACTTGCACCTTGCCGGCATTCAGGGCGCCGATCAGCACGGACGAAAACGTCAGCGTGCCTGAGCCGCTTAGATCGGACACGGTGTAGTTGAAATCGGTCACGGATTCGCCGAGGTTCAGCGTGCCGCTGGCGGCACCGGCCAGGCCAGATACGGCTAATGCGGCCGCAGCGGCCAGCGTTTTCATTGCAAGCTTCATGGGTGTCTCCACTGGTTGGGCATGTTTGTCGAGCGGGCCACACCACATGGTGACAGCCCGCAGGCGACTGTACGCGCCAGGGCACGACGGCTTGCATCAGGGATGGCCCCAAGTGTCGTCACTCACCCCCAGGTAAAGGCACTCAAGGCCCCCTTGGACTTACATGGCGCGGCGGCGGCGTGCAGCCAGGCCGATACCAGCCAATCCCAACCCCATCAAGCCCATGGTTTCAGGCAGATCG
>NZ_SCTN01000382.1 GCF_004297345.1 Aquabacterium sp.
CGTCATTGGTGTGCAAGGTGGACAAGACCAGGTGGCCGGTCATGGCCGCACGCAGGCCGATCTCGGCCGTGGCCTTGTCGCGGATTTCGCCCACCAGGATCACGTCCGGGTCCTGACGCAAGGCGGCGCGCAGCACGCGGTCAAAGCCCAGGTCGATCTTCTCCATCACCTGCACCTGGTTCAGGCCGGGCAGGCGGTATTCCACCGGGTCTTCCACGGTGATGATCTTGCGCTCGGTGCTGTTCAAGGCGTTGAGCGCGCCATACAAGGTCGTGGTCTTGCCGCTACCGGTCGGGCCGGTGACCAGGATCATGCCGCTGGGCTTGTCGATGGCGCGACGCAGCGCAGCCAGCATCGGCTGCGGCATCTTCATCTTGTCAAGATCCAGCATGCCCGAGCTCTGACTGAGCAAACGCATCACCACGGATTCGCCGTACTGCGCCGGCATCGTCGAGATACGGATGTCCACCGTGCCGTCCTTGAGGCGCACGGCAAAGCGGCCGTCCTGCGGCAGGCGTTTCTCCGAGATGTCCAGGCCCGACATCAGCTTCAGGCGAAGCGCCACCGCGCTGGAGATCTTGGCATCGGCTTCGGTCTGCACATGCAGCACACCGTCGATGCGAAAACGGATGCGCAGCTGCTTTTCCTGCGGCTCGATGTGGATGTCGGACGCGCGCAGGCGCAGCGCCTGCTCGAACACCGAGTACAGCAGGCGCACCACGGGCGCGTCTTCATTGCTGGTCGAATCCACGCCCAGCAGGTCACCCAGGTCGGATTCCGCGCCGGCCAGCTCCGTGGTCAGCTCGCGTGCCAGGCCCTCGATTTCTTCGGTGCTGTGATAGACCCGGTCCAGCGCCGCATTGAGGTGCGTCTCGGTGATGACAGCCAGGTCAATGCTGCGCTTGAGCAAGCGCCCGATTTCATCGAAGGCGTAGATGTCCGTCGGGTCGGCCATGCCCACCATCAGGCCGCTGGGTGGATCGTCCAGCACGATGGCGTGCATGCGCCGCGCATGGGCCTCGGGCAGCAACTGCGCCAACTCGGGCCGCAAAGGGAAATGCGCCAGATCGATGTAAGGAGCGCGCAACTGACGCGCCACCGCCTTGGCGATCTGGGCTTCGGTGATCCAGCCGTGGTCCACCAGCACCTCGCCCAGCTTGCGGCCGCTGCCGCGCTGCTCACCCAGGGCAAGGTTCAACTGCTCTTCGGTGACGAGCTTGTCCTGAACCAGCAGGTCACCAAGCCTGAATTTTTGTGGGCGAGACATGGCTTTGCCCCTTTAGTTGGATGCGGTTTCTTGATCCAGCAGCGGCGTCGCGGGGACAACCGGGTTGGCGCCATTGCCATCGTCGCTGATCACGGTCGGCTTGATCAAAATGACCAGCTCGCGCTTGGTGTTACTGGTCGACTTGTAGCGAAACAGGTTACCCACCACAGGGGCCTCGCTCAGGCCGGGCAAACCCGCCACGCTGCTGCTGCCCGATTGCTGCATCAGGCCGCCAATGGCCACGATCTGGCCATCGCGCACGCGCACCATGCTGTCGGTTTCGTTGATCGAGATGGCCACGCCAGGCACCTGGTAGGTGCCCGCGTCGCCCAGCGTCAAGGACAGGTTCTTGGTTGTGGCCACACTGATGGCCGGGTGCACATGCAGCATCACTGTGCCGGTATCGTCGATCTGCGGCGTAACGTCCAGCGAGATGCCGCTGAAGTAGGTCTTGGTGCCCACGGTCGGCGAGTTCACCGTGTTGCCGTTGTTCGAGGTCGTGACGTTATTGGTCACCGAGGTCACGAAGGTATCGTCGCTGCCCACCTTGAGCACAGCCTTCTGGTTGTTGAGGGCGGCAATACGGGGGCTGGAGAGCACCTGCACATTGCCTTGCGTTTCCAGGAAGGACAACAGGGCAGCGAAGTTCGGCGTCTGAATGGCCAAACCGTAAAAGCCCTTGCCGCCACTGGTGGAACTCACCCCCGTCCCGGCGGTGACCGTCACGCTGCTGTTGCTCAGCGCTGTACCGGTCAGCGACGTGCCGGGCGCCAGGTTGACCATGCCGACCTGGCCGCCGGAGTCACGCGAGCGGAAGGCGCCCCAGTTGATACCCGTCTCCGAGCCCTTGGACAGCTGCACCTCGACGATCTTGGCCTCCAGCATGACCTGGCGCTCAATGGTGATCTGCACGGCGCGCAGGTACTCGGTGACCTGCCGCAACTCGGCGGGCGTCGCACGCACCAGGATCACACCCGCACCGGGGTTGATCGTCACGCTACGGCCATCCTTGTTGCCGATCATCGATACCAGCGACTCGCTCACGTCCTTCCAGAAGTCAGCGTCCGAGGTGGTGCGCACCGACGAAGTCAGGCTGTTGCCACTGGTGCCTGGTACGCCGGTAGCGCCACCGCTTGCGCTGCTTGTTGCACCACCGGCCGCGCCACCTGCATTGGCCCCTGATGCATTCGCCTGCGCTGCAGAAGAGATGCTCAGTTCAGACGAGCCCACACGACGCCCTGGCAAATAGTTGATGCGATAGAGCCGCGTCTGAACGGCATTGGACGAAATGAACACGCGGTTGCCCGTGATGCGGTAGTCGTAGCCGTACATTTCGCGCAGCGTGTCCAGCGCCTCGTGCATCGTCGTGTTCTTCAAAGTCAGGCTGATCGCGCCCGACAGATCAGGGGGCACCAGCATGTTGTAGTTGCTGCCAGCGCCGATTTGCGCAAACACTTGGGCAGCAGGCGCGTTGCGCACGGCAATATCAAAGCGGGCCTCGCCAGGACGCGAGCTGGGCATGCCGGCAGCAGGCGGGCGAGCCTGCAACGCTGCTTGCATCTGGCCCAACGTCAGGCTGGTGCTCATGCGTCCGGCCAGCGCGAAAGTGTCTGCGCCGCCAGCTTGCTCATCCACGTTGGCAGCACTCGCGCTGCCCCAGCCAGCCATTCCCAAGCCCAAAACCAAGGCGCTCTGGATTGCGTGCAACGACTTCATTTTTTGTCCTTTCGTCCGCGCTTGGCGGCACGGGCCGGCGCCCTGCTTTGATCGATCACATCTGGCAACGTCAGCCGCCGGGCCCCTGTCGGGCCTTTGAGTTCTACGGTGTCGTGCGTGATAGATACGACGGTCATGCCGTGCACCTTGTCACCCACTTTGACCACCTCGTCGCCAATGACGGCGACACCATCCCCACGATCCAGGTTGATGCGAATGCCGGAGAGGGTCAGGGCTCGCGCTGTCGCTTCGGCTTCGGCCGCAGCTGCGCTCGCCGCAGAGGCTGCAGCCGCAGCCGCTACGGCATCCACTTCAGGCGAACCGCTCCCGGCGCCGCCTGCGCCCGCTTGCCGGGCCACCACGCGGGGTGGCGGCCTGGTCGGGTCGCCTATGCCGCGCAGGTCCACCTCGCCGGACAAAGCCGGCCATGGCAGCAAGGCCATCAGCCCCAGCAACACCAATGCATTCAAGCTGCCGCAAACACGGTATCTCATGGCGAGATCTCCAGAGCATCCCGATCAGGGCTGAAGGTATGGACCTGCAGCATCAAGGTCACCAAACCGCCATCGTTGGTCTTGAGGGTCAGGTTGTCCCACAACAGCTTGCGGGGCAAGGCCTCTACGCTGCGCAACCAGGTCAGAACCTCGATGAAACTGCCCGACACCGCCACTTCCATGCTCTGCCGATACAAGACCGATTGAGACAAGGCCACGCCCGGCACAGGCGCGAACTTCACGTCCTCGGGAGGCAAGGTCCGCATCGACTCCAGCTGCAGTTGCCCGTTCTGAACCAACAGGCCTTCAAGCAAACTGCGCATCTCGCGTGCGGAAATCAACATGGCCTGCTGTTGGGCGAGCGCCTGTTTGCTGCGTTCGATCCGCTCTTTGATGCGCGAGATTTCCTGTTTGGCCTCGATCTCCTTGAGCGCCATGTCTTGCTTGCGCCGCTGGGTTTCAAGCACCAGGGCGTCCCGATCCGTCTTGGCGGCCTTGTTGCGCTTGGTCGCCTCGTTGAACTGGCGGAATGACGGCGTCATCAAGCCCGAGTCGAGCAAGAACCAGATCAAGGCGATCACGGCCACGATGATCAGTCTGCGCTCGTTGAGCAAGCGCGCATCGAACATGCGACGGCCCTGGCGCCAGCGGGTCTGGGCCAAGGGGACAAAGGAGCGAAGCAATGTGCTCATTTCTCACGCACCTCTTTGTTTGCGTCCTCTGCAGCCCGACGCACAGCGCGCAGTGCGGCTTCGCGTGTCGTCGTGTCACCAAGGTCTTTGCGCAGGCCCTTGAGGGTGAACTGCACAACGCCATCGCCCATGCCACCGGTTCCATTGAGTGACTTCATTTCCAGTTGCGCAAACCGGCGCCCCTTGAAACGCTCCTCGCTTCCCAGCTTCTGCAAATAGCCAGGCAGCGTCGAACTGTTGATGGTTCGGCCCGTCAGCACAATGTCACCGCCATCACCCAGCACATTCAAACCTGTGATCCACACGCCAGGATAGGTCTGACGCCCTAAAGCCATCAGGTAATCCGAATAGCCCTGCGAAGCCAGAATCAAGCTGCCTTGCAAGGCCTCCTGCACCTGGTTCTGCTGTGCTTCCTTCTGGCGCAGGTTCTCCAACTCTTTCACAACGGGCGAAGGCGGATTGGCCGCAGCGGCCATGCGCAAGACATTGATTTCCTGCTCGACCGCAGCCGCACGCATGTTGAGCGTGCCCGCCGCAGCTCGCAGCCCCAAGCCCGCAACCAACCCCAGTCCCAGCACGCCTGCCGCCATGCGCACGCCCAGCAAGGCCCCCCAGGGTGGAGACTGGCCCAGCACACTGTTGGGATCAAGCAGCTGCAACTGGGGGCGCTCGGACAGCGCAGGATGCGCACGCAAAGCAGCACCCAGCACACACAACTCGCTGAATGTGATGCCGTCGCTGAAAGGCATCACGTCGCCCGCCAGCAACTCCAGATCAAACCAGGCAGACAAACCCAGCGGCTGCAAAGGCACGTAGATCAGCTCGGAGAGCATCTCCAGCGCACCCACCCCGCAACCCGGCGGCATGGCCACCGTCATGCCCGAGAGCTGGATCTGGCTGTGCATGCGCTCGAACGTGTCGACCGTACGCAAGATCTCCAGCGAAGCACGGCTCAAGGCTGCGCCACGCACCTCTTCGTCCCCTGTCACGGAAGCCAGCGTCACCTCGATATGGCGCGCCATGAGCAACTCACCCTTGAAGGTGATGACGAGCATCCCGTGGTTTTCGCCAAAGACCATCAGGGCATGGGCTTTCTCCCCGTCCTCTGCCAGCGCGCACACGTTGCGCAGTGCCGTCTCTGGCACGTCCAGCGCGGCCCAGCTCAAGCCCAGGTCATCGGCGGCCAACTCGACCGTGGAATAGTCTGCGCGAGGCAGCAGGAAGGTCATGACCGCACTGCTGCTGCGCGATGAACTCTGCGGTACCTCCAGCACGTCCAGCACGGCATCCTCGACCGGGAAATCAACCTGCTCCTTGAGGTGCCAGCGCATGGCATCACGCCAATCTTCGCGCGCCACATCCGGCGTATCGGTGGCCAGCATGCGGTAGTGCGCACGGTTGAGCACGCCTACCAGCGAGCAGCCCTTGAGGCGTTTCGCAGCCTGCAAGGCACGCAAGGCGCTGTCCACGCCCTCAGCTGCGCCTTGCCACATCCAGTCCACGCGCGGACGCCCCTCGGCCGTGTACGCCACTTGCGCGGCATGCACAGTCGATCCTTCCTGGATCAGCGTGACCCAATGCGAACCATCATGTGACTGGCGTCGAAAAAACATTCCGCACTCCGAGACTCTTACATCGGAATGCTGACAGAAGGGATTCCACGAGGTGGAAGGAATAGAAGCCGGTTCGTGTCTTAATTCTCGGACCATCGGGATCCGAAAGCGACAGGCCGGCTTCAGCTCAACAAGCGAGTGGGATCGGCGTCGAGCTTGGCCAGCGCTTCACGCGTGGCTCGGGTGGTCAAGGGCTCGTCCTCGACCGGCACAAGCAGCCCGGCTTGCAGGAAAGCGGCCAGGCGATGCAACTGGAACAGCACACCACGGCCATTGGGCGATACGAACAGGATCAGCTGCTTTTGCAGCCCCAACCAGGCCAACTGGACTGATTCCGACTTGCCGCGGTACTCCAGCTTGAACCAGGAGCCGACGTGCAGATCACGCGCCCACCCCAGCATGGCTGGCGTCGGCATTGTGCCGCCTTCTGCGACGATCTCCAGGTTATCGCTCTCATGTCCAGACAAATCACGCAAGGTTTGCTCGTCGAGCTCCACCTCGCCGATATCAGGCAGCACGTCGTCAAGCGCCTCCAGGCGATCTGTCACCGCCTTCAGGTGAGCGGCAGACAAGGCCGCTGAACGCGCCGAGAAGGCCGCTGCCAGCGCCGCGTTCAAGGACTGAATATGCTCATCTTGCTTTTCGACGGGCAAGCCAGCCTGCGCCATGCCTTCACGCACGGCTTTGAGCAAAGGCGGCAAGCGCATCAGCACATCCGCCCGCTCTTCGCGGGAGGTCTTGGCACTGGCAGACCAGATCAGATCAGCCGCAGCCTTTTTGAGCGCACGGGTCTCGTCGCTGGCCTGGCTGGTCAGGACCGCACTGTGCCCCAGCACATCGGCCCAGACCTTGAAGAGGAACTCGCGCACCCCCTCGTGCACCGGCACACCGTCGAGCATCTTGCGCAATTCGATCGTGTACTGGATGGCAAAGGTCTCGCGCTGCTCAACCTGCTGCGCCAGCGAGACACCCTTGCGGCTGGCCTCGTTGTGCTCGCGGAAATAGCTTTCCAGGAAGCGCTCGAACTCGGTCAGCACGGTCTGGAACACGCGCCGCCCCGTATCCGGATAGGCCTCCACCACCTGCACGATGCGCTTGATCTCCTTGTGCAAGGCATCGTCGTGCTCTTGCGAGCCGGTCACAAAGCCCATCACGCAAGCGCCCATGCGGTCGATCAACACACGCGCAGGGTGGCTGGTTGTGGCAAAGAAATCTGGTTCGCTGACCGCCACGCGCAACACCGGCATCTGCAGGCGGGCAAACCACACGCGGATGCTGGCCGGCAAGCGCTCTTCCTGCAAGATGGCCTGGAACAACAAGGCCACGATTTCAATCGTGGCGCGCTCGACCGGGGTGGACGCCGCCTGCTTCAGCGCCTGCTTGCTGTGCTGCAACTCTTGCAGCGCAGCAGCGGGCGATGTCAATGCACCGCCCTGGCCATCGGCATGTTGCCGTACCGCCTGGCCCACGTTGTGAATAGCCTGTCCCAAACCGGCGCTCAAGGCCACAGGTGCCTGCACAGGTGCCGTGGGCGCAAAACCGGGCACCTGACGGGCCACCACCTGATTGAGTTTGCTGAGCACAACCTGAGGCTGCGCAGCCGCACGGATGCCCGGCGTCTGGGTCAGCATCTGGGTTTCGTCATAGGCTTGGCCCAGCGGTTGTAAACCGCTGTTGCCCGTTGCGCCCATGCCTGCGCCACCGCCCGCCGCAACACCGGAGCCACCACCTCGCACACCACCCATCGACGAGCCCAAACCACCCGGCATGGTCACCCGGGCGTGGCCGCCACCGCCGTCGCGCGTGCGCTTGATGAAGGGGCGCAGATCGATCTCAGGCCGCACGCCGTGGTCCAACAGCACGCGGTTGGCATGGTGGTAGGCCTCCTGGGCCCACTGTGCCACCTCGTTTTGCAGTACCGTCTGCAGCGTGGCCCAGTGCGCAATCGTCATGCCGGCACTCAACCAGCCCTCCACGACACCCTTGGCCATCCACTGTGGCGTGAGCACATCGACGTGACCATGGCCACCATCCACCTGCCCGCCCACAGCCTGAAGACGTGCGTTGAGATCGGTGTATTCCTGGCCGGTCAGATCCGACACAGACTGCGCCAGACGCGAAGCCGTGAGTTCTCGATCCATCTCGCTGTCGTCCACCAGGCTGAGCGGGATGTCCACCTTCGCGGCACCCGCTTCGGCCACACGAGCACTGACAGGACGGCCAGTGCGCAGATCGCGCAAGGCATCGTGGATACGTTTGTCGATTTCACCCTGCCATGCGGATACGGCACGGGGGAGGTCCAGCACCAGGTCCTGGCGCCGCAACCTCAAGGCAGGTTCTGCCGTCTGGCTGGCCAGCACCTTGGCGCCCTCAAGAGAGGCCTGCACCAAAGCACCAACGCCTTTGGCCAGAGACTCCAGAAAGCAGACGCGGGCCGTCAAGGCCAGCGCACGGTGTGAACCAACAGTCATGTGATTGGCAGCAGTTCAACCGACCGGGTTACTTCTTCTCCACCCCGGTCGATCTGGTTTATTCAACTAACTGCCAAAGACTCTACACCACGGCACCAGCGTGTGGATCGTTGGGATCGAGGTCTTTTTTGCCCGTTTTAATCAGATCATCTCGTTTAACGCCCAGCCACATCGCGATGGCAGCAGCAACGAAAACCGACGAATAGATACCGAACAGGATGCCGATGGTCAGGGCCAACGCGAAGTAATGCAGCGTGGGGCCGCCGAAGACCAACATCGCCAGCACCATCATTTCGGTACAGCCGTGCGTGATGATCGTGCGGCTCATCGTGCTGGTGATCGCGTGATCGATCACCTGAGGGGTGTCGAGCTTGCGCATGCGGCGGAAGGTTTCGCGGATCCGGTCGAAGATCACCACCGATTCATTCACCGAATAACCCAGCACCGCCAGCACTGCTGCCAGCACGGAGAGCGAGAACTCCCACTGGAAGAAGGCGAAGAAGCCCAGGATGATGATGACATCGTGCAGGTTGGCGATGATGGCCGCGACCGAGAACTTCCACTCGAAGCGCATGGCCAGGTAGATCATGATGCCGATCACGGTCACGACCAGCGCCAGGGCACCGTCATGAGCCAGCTCGTCACCAACCTGCGGGCCGACGAACTCGCTGCGTTGCAGGCTCACGGGTTGAGTGGCACCCGCCTGGCAAACCTGGGCGGGGCCCTTGTCGGCCTCCTGTGTGGTGACCTTGCCACCTTCGGCTGCGCACAGCGAGCCAAACACGTTGGCCACCACTTCGCCCTGCTTCATGCCAGCACGCAGCGGAATACGGATCAGCACATCGCGCGAAGAACCGAAGTTCTGCACCTGCACTTCGCCGAAGTTGAGCTTGTCGATGGCCGTCCGGGTCTTGACCAGATCGGCGCTCTGCGCGTACTGCACTTCAATGAGCGAGCCACCGGTGAACTCGATGGACAGATGCAGGCCACGCGTCACCAGGAAGAAGACGGCGGCAGCAAAGGTCAGGAAAGAGATCGCGTTGAAGACCAACGCGTGGCGCATGAAGGGGATGTCGCGCTTGATGCGGAAAAATTCCATGGTGTGTGCTCCCTTTTATTCCTGAGCTTTCCAGACCTGCCCGATGGACACGCTCTTGAGCTTCTTTTGACGGCCATACCAGAGGTTGACCAGACCACGCGAGAAAAACACCGCAGAGAACATCGAGGTCAGGATGCCCAGGCAGTGCACCACGGCAAAGCCCTTGACCGGGCCGGAGCCGAAGGCCAGCAGAGACAGGCCGGCGATCAGCGTGGTGACGTTGGAGTCCAGAATCGTGGCCCACGCGTGCTCGTAGCCGGCGGCAATGGCCGACTGTGGTGCCGAGCCGTTGCGCAACTCTTCACGCACCCGCTCGTTGATCAGCACGTTCGAGTCAATGGCCATGCCCAGCGTCAGGGCGATAGCGGCGATACCGGGCAGCGTCAGCGTGGCTTGCAGCATGGACAGCACAGCCACCAGCAGCAGCAGGTTGACCGACAAGGCGATGGTCGAGAACACGCCAAACAGCATGTAGTAGATGACCATGAACACCGTGATCGCGGCAAAACCGTAGATCAGGCTGTTGAAGCCCTGCGCGATGTTCTCGGCGCCCAGGCTGGGGCCGACGGTACGCTCTTCGATGATTTCCATCGGCGCGGCCAGCGAGCCGGCGCGCAACAGCAGCGCGGTGTCATTGGCTTCTTCGGTGCTCATGCGGCCCGAGATCTGTACACGGCCACCGCCGATTTCGCCACGGATTACAGGTGCCGTCACGACCTCGCCCTTGCCCTTTTCGAACAGCAGGATGGCCATGCGCTTGCCGATGTTCTCGCGGGTGATGTCGCGGAAGATGCGGGCGCCACGGGCGTCCAGCGTCAGGTGCACGGCAGCTTCGTGGTTTTCGTCAAAGCCGGCTTGTGCATCCGTCAGGTTGTCACCGGTCAGGATGACCTGACGCTTGACGATGATGGGCACGCCACCGCGTTCCAGATAGCGCTCATCGCCAAAGGGCACGGCGCCGGAGCCACCCAGCGCAGCTTGCGCTTCGGTGCTGTCGTCCACC
>NZ_SCTN01000383.1 GCF_004297345.1 Aquabacterium sp.
CTCCGCGCGCTTGAGCGCCTCAATGATCTGGCTGTCGGTGAATCGAGACTTCTTCATGGTAGAAATTTTCCTTCGAAAATCTCTACTTCTCACAACGCTGGTTTTTCGGGGGGATTACCAACCGGTTGAGAGCCAGACTTACGAAAGTGCAAGTCGAATCGCAACACCGTCACTGTCGAGTACCGCTGTGACAACCAATCAATACCGTCCACAAACCCGTTGAAGTTCTCGATCGCACCACGACGGAAGTTCTCGTACGCATCCTTGACAACAGTTTTTGATAAACGCTTGCGAAGGGTCTGAATAACAACCAAAGCAGCTTGGACAAGTCGGTCAGCTTGCACCTTGTCCAGACTGCGTTTGAGATAGCTACAGAAATCGACAGGCAGCAGCCGACGACGTACGCTTGAAAACACCTTGAAGATCGGTGAGAAGCGATGCAGGGGGTAATCCAAGCGAATTTGCAAGTAGTCAACAGACAACGCATTAACGATCCGCTGGCACAACGGTGTGCAAACAATCCTGACCTCACCTGCCTGCTTAGCTGGTGAGAGGCTTAAGTAGGACTCGTCCTTACTTGCACGCAACAACTCCCCGGCCACATCATGGATGAGTGAGATGGGTTGCTCATGTGCTTCACGACGGATGATTACGCCGTCTTCTGTGTCAAAGGCAAACTTGCTGAGTGCGACTTGACCGAGCTCATCGTAGTCCCCTTGTATCCAGGTATCGCTACGCTGAGGCTGTTGAAAATGATTGCTGTGATCCATGTGATGTACTTGACGTAAACAACACATCAGTGGGTTGTTGACTAAGTCAAGTCTGTTGATGCCAACACTCAATGAAGATCAGAGACACAGAGTCTCTGTCTGACACGTTGGGTGTGTTGAGGGATTGCAATATTGATAGAGGGTGCTGAACGAGTTGATTTCATGAGCAAGGGATTGCCTGACATTCGACGCCAGCAAGTAGCGGCAACTTCAGCTCTTTGGACCATTTCGCGACCTGGCGTTTTCGTTCCGCTGATGCGAATTCAGCCTCACCGTGACCAAGACTCCGCCATAGCAGGCACCGATTTCACCGCTGGCGAGGAAGTTCGCCCACGAGGTAGAAATTCAGATGTCAAAGTTGCCGTTGCGCCCCCACCATCCGCGGGAAAGGGGAGCTGGTTCGGCGCCCTGCATCCAACGTGGTTGCGCGACAGGCTCCCCTGCCAGGTATTGCTGCGGATTGGCAGCTTCAGCCTGGGGCGCGCGCTCTTGCAGCGCGCTATTGCTGAAACCGCTCCTGATCGGATGGGACAGGAGCACCTTAGGCTTTGAAATTGCGAGCGCGGGCTTGCGCTGATCAATCAATGCGCTTGGTGGCTCGGCTTTGGCGATGGCCTCACGCGATGCCGCCATATCGACCGCGCCGCTGGGCTCGTTGCAGAGATGTTGGGTATCGGGAACCGCGTCAGCCGGCCCGCCTGCCACCGGAGGGGAAGGCTCCAGGCCTGGCATTGCCTCGACTGGAGTCCCACGGGAATCCTGACGGTAGCGTTCTACAGACTTTGCAATCCAAGCGTCCACCTCGGACTCTCGCCACATGGGAACGCGGCTCTTTGGAAAGTAGAACGGCAAAGGAAAGTCAGGATCGTGATATGGACCGCCCACGGTCATCTTGGCGTGCAGCGTTGATTTTGAGAACGCTACTTTTTTCAGCAAGCTGCTCTTGCGCAGCAACTGGCAGCTAGGTGTAACTTGGGCTTGTTTGCGAACAGGGTGGGACATCAAAGTTCTCCGTCGGATGTGATTGGTTACGACGGATCAACTTTGCCCCCTTTGCAACTGCATGAATACCAGTCCTGCCTGGCAGAGCCCCCTTGGTCTGCCAGGCAGAGCCCCCCCTGGTCTGCCAAGCAGACCAGGGGTAACTCAATCCACGAGCGCCCTTAGACATTTCAGCCCAGCGAAGTCTTATGACAGCGATTTGCAACCATTGAAGTCACATCAGCACCTGCCGCCATCTGATCGGTTGAACAAGCGACTGACAGCCAACTTTGCAGGCGCTGGAAACGGTCTGTAGCCCCATCTACCAAGTCGCTACGGGGACACTTTGCCGGCGCGAGCTCGATTCGCACCAACTGTTGGAAAGTGCTGCTCACGGTCCTCCATCTTATCCAGCCAACCCTTAACAGTGTCCGGAAAATTGCCGAGCGCATTCTCACCAAACTCCTTCTTAAGTTCAATTTCGAGCCAGGCTACAGCGCGAGCTTGGCTTGGCCAACCCTTGTCTTGTTCTGTCCTTCCTTGTTTTTCTTGCCTTATCAGTTCATAGGCCCGCGCCTTCATCTCATTCGTCCTCTTGTGGCGTCCTGCACTACCCTGGCGCCCAAACTCAGAATCCAGACACTTTTTGAACGCAAGGTCGGTCATCTCTTCACCCCTACTGGCCCAGTTGGACACGCCAAGATAGAAGCAGCCCTCGGCAAGCAAATCCCAAGCACGATCTCTTTCATCCTTGTCCAGGGCACTTTTCGCTGCCACACCAAACGCACAAGCGCTGTAGATCAGCCACGAATCGTGTACCTTCGAGAATCCTTCCTGCTCAATGCAAAGCTTATCCAGGTTCTGCGCATCAAGCTTCCCATCGACACTCACGAGCGAATTTGGTAGGACCAACG
>NZ_SCTN01000051.1 GCF_004297345.1 Aquabacterium sp.
GGAGAGCCAGGTGGAGCTGCCGTTGTTTGAACGCCAGGGCCGTCAGGTTCAGCTCACCATGGCTGGGGAGTACTTCCTGGTGTATGCCAAGCGATTGCTGTCCACGCTCAAGGATGCCGAAAACGTGATGAACCGTTTCAAACGCGTTGAAACCGGGGTGCTCACGATAGGGATGATCAGCACGGCGGGCTACTTTCTGCCGCAGATCCTGGCGCGCTTCAAGGACGAACACGAGGGCGTGGAAGTGCGTCTGGATGTAACGCGAGATCTGACCAAGCTGATCGACAAGTTGCACAACAACGAGATCGACCTGGCCGTGATGGGCCGCCCGCCCAAGGAATACGCGCTGCGCTCGGAACCCTTCGCAGGCCACCCGATGGTGTTCGTGTGCCCGCCGGGGCACCAACTGCTGGGCGTGGGGCACCCACCGCTGGAAGCGCTGGTGCACTACCCCATCGTGGCGCGCGAGCTGGGCTCAGAGGTACGCCACGCGCTGGACGCCTACTTGCGCGAACAGCGCCTGGCACCGCGTATCGCCATGGAGATCCCGAGCAATGAAACCGTCAAGGCCTCGGTGATGGCGGGCCTGGGCATCGGTTTCATGTCGCTGCACGCGGTGGCGGCCGAGGTGCGCAGCGGGCAACTCCATGTGGTGGAGTTCGAGGGCACGCCCATCATCCGCACGTGGAACCTGGTGCACCAGGCTTCCAAGGTGCTGTCACCCGCAGCAGAGGCCTTTCGCTACATGATGCTGGAGCATGGCGAAGACCTGCTGGCCGCGCAATGCAAACGGCCCAATCCGCTGACTGACGGTGCTGTGTTGACGTCCACGTCAGCATCCACTTCAGCACCGGCCTGAGCCTTTACTTCAGCCCCTTTTGCAGCTCTTTGAGCAACTGGGCCTTGTCCACCCCGTCGGCGCATTGCTGAACCAGGAAGTCCATGAACTCGTTGGCCAGCGCGGTCTGAGCCTGGGCCTTCTTGACCACGATCTTCGCCAGGGGCCCCATGTGCGAGGCCAGCACGCGCGTGGCGTGATCGATGAACTCGGGCGTCAAGGCGCGGATGGCCGAACTGCCCGAACCCATCGAGCCTCCCGTTCCGCCAAGGGCACTGCCGCCCGTTGAGCCCATGGACTCGCCAGTGGATGCGCCCAAGGAAGCACCCGACAAGGCACTGCCCATGCTTGAAGCACCACTGCCTGCCGTACCACGTGTCGAGATGACGCTGCCCATCGTGCCCGTCTTGATGATCTTGGCCATGAACTGGGCGCGCTCATCGTCCGTCTGCAAATGGTTGGCCACGGCACCGATCAGGGTGTTGTAGTCGGTACTACTGGCTGCGGCCTGCTTGACCAGCATCTTGGCCAGCGGCCCGACAAAACTGGCCAGAGCCCGCTCCAGCGTGGTGAGCATGCCGGTATCCCAGTTGCTGGCCGGCTGAACCGGCATGCCGGCTCTCAGTAGTTGAGCGGCCAGTGGATCCACCACCGTCTCGTCGCCATGCAGCACAGAATCAATCACAGGATTGCCAGGATTGGTCTTGGCGGCATGCAGGCGCAGCGCCTCGCGAAAGGCCCCTGCCGTGGCATAGCGCTCCTTCACATCCTTGGCCAGTGCCTTCATCACGACCGAATCCAGCTGGATGCTGCGCTTGACGCGCGTGGACGCACTCGGCAGCGGCGGCGTGATGTGCATGACTCTGTACATGATGGTCTCGGGTGCGCCAGAGAAAGGTGACTCACCGGCCAAAAGGCGATACAGCAACACGCCGGCGGCGAAGATGTCCACGCGGTGATCGATGTCCTGCCCGCGGTATTGCTCGGGCGCCATGTAGCCATGCGTGCCAATGGTGGACGTGACCTGCGTGATGCCCGCATCGCGGATACGCGCGATGCCGAAGTCCGTCACCTTCAACTGCCCCGATTGTGTGAGGATCAGGTTGGCAGGCTTGATGTCACGGTGCCAGACACCCTTTTCATGCGCGTAGTGCAGTGCCGCCAGCAACTGGTCCATCACCTGCAGCAGCATGGGCTCGGACATGATGGGGTTGACCGTCAGCAGCTTGGAGAGGTCCTGCCCTTCCACGAACTCCATGGCGATGAAGGCCGTGTCGCCATCTTCGCCATATTCGTAGATGGACACGATGCCCGGATGCTGCAAGCGGCCCGCCGCCTGCGCCTCGTTGCGAAAACGCGCTGCAATCGACGAGCCCGATACATCGCCATCCACCAACGAGCGCTGGATGGTCTTGAGCGCCACACGGCGCTGAATCACGGGGTCGGTGGCCTGATAGACCACGCCCATCGCACCGGAACCCAGCACCCCATCAATGGTGTACTTCCCCAGCTGGGTTGGATGTGCCACGGCTTCAGCCCTCCAGCAGCTTCATGGCGTGCTGAAGGCTCTTGCGCATGCGCGAGAAGGAGTCAGACAGCACCCCGATTTCATCCTTGGCCGGCGCGGAGAATTCCGGCGCTTCCATCTCACCCATGCTCACGCGGTCAGCCAGGGCAGACAGGCGCGTCACGGGCTGGATCACCAGCTTCCACAGCATCAGGTTGAGCGTCAGGCCGATGACGACGAACACGCCCGTCAGCATGGCCATGACCGTCCACCAGGCCTTGTCGGCACGGGCAAGCGGCAAGGACAAAGGCACAGAGACCACCTGCACGCCCAATGTTTCATTGAGGTTCCAACCAAAGCCATTGGCCGGGCCGTATTTCTCGACCATGGTGGCCGGTGCCGCCGTGGGCGTGCTGTGGCATTGCAGGCAGGCGGGGTTGCTCAAACGAATGGGCCGCGCGATGTACAGCGAGCGGCCCGAAGGCGTGTCACGCTGGCCGATGATTTCCTTGGCTGCAGGATCCTGCTTGAAATGGGTGACCAGATCAGCCTCCCAGTCCGACGCACGGTCACGCGGATTGGTCGGGTTCAACATCGCAGCCTTGTAGGTGAACTCAGGGAATTTTTGCGTCAGTCCCTTGAGCACCTCGATGGCGGCAAACGATGGCACCGATTGCGGCAGGAAGGTGTACTTCATCTGCGTTTGCAGCAAGGGCGCCACCTGCTGCGAGGTGTAGTTGCGCACAGCCTCGGCTTTTTCGATCATCAGGCCGGCTGTGTCCAGCACCTCGTGCTCGGCATTGCTTTGCAGCAGATCACGCGCGGCATAGCCGGACACGCCCAGGCCGAGCAGGAAGACCACCAGAAAGGCGAGGTTGAACTTGAGGATGAGCTTCATGGTTTGACGGCCTCGGCAGAGGTCACGGGATTCGATACAGGTTTGCGGGCAGACTGGCCCGTGGACGATGCGGCAGCTGGCGCAGGGAACAACACCTTGTGCCACTCAGGATGCTGGGCCATCTGGCCGACCAGCGAGCGGCGGAAGGCCTCGTCTTGAGCAAGAGGCTTCCAACGTGTCAGAAACAACGTGCGCATGCGGGGCTCGGCGTTGAGCCAGGCCTGCGTGTCTTCATAAGTCATGCGGCCGGCAGGATTGAGCTTGATGTCCTTGCCCTTGAACATGGCCAGGCGTGAGGGCAAGGTGTCCATGAAAGCACGCGGTACCGCCTGAATGAAAGCCGGCGCCGGGCGAGGCGTCACGCCGACGGCGCCATCTGCACGACGCGCCAGAAAGGCGCCCTTGTCCACATTGGTGGGCGCAGGTGCACCGGTCTTGCTGGCCACGAGCGTCTGCACCTTGCCGGACTCGGCGAACAACTCGGCCTCCGCACCCTTGACGTGCAGCACCAGATCGCGCTCCAGAGCGGTCACATCCATCAGAGCAGATGCCATCACCGCCTTGCCTGACTGGCTGGTAGATGCAACGGTGAGCTTGGCCCACCCTTCCAGCACATAGGCCACAGGCGCCGCGCCATTGGCGCCGGCCCCACCCAATGGTGGGCGCACCATCACGCGGGTGGCAGGCCCCAGGTCCAGTGTCGCGCCACCGTCCAACTCCAGCCTCAACAGGCTAGCGCCGGGCGCCGTTTCCAGGATGTCTTCTGCCTCGATCGCCACACCTTCTGCCGCGGCCATGCGCGCCGCTGCGTGAATCAGCGAAGCCTGCCCATCCAGTATGGTGATGGTGGCTGCGCGATCACGCGCGTGTGCTGCGCTCCCGAAGGCAAGCAAGCACGCGGCCATGACCCCATAGCGAGCAGAGAAACGTGTCATCGATCTGGAAAAACGAAAAATAAGAGCCCCATCAAAGCGCATGCGATCCATATGCCCGCCGTGCGCCGCTGTGGGCGTTCCCTTGTTTATTGATTGAGCTTGGCCCCAATGGTAAGGCACCAGATCCAACGGTACCGTCGATGTCGCGCCCGCACCCCACGATCCCCCCAGTTTCACGGCTTCTGACGGACTCAGATGCTTGACAAAAGTATCCATATGGATACATTGCAGCCATTCGGATACTTTACGCATGCCATGAAACTGCGCCGCCTGACGTCCCAAGCCTCCGCCACACCAGGGCACCTACCCTCAATCTGGCAACAAGCACGCGGATCCGAGTGGGTGACGTGTACCGAAGACGAGCTGCGTCAAGCCGGGCTGGCATGGCTCCTCCAGTTGCCCGCGTGGCCAGGCGGATCAGCGCCAGTACCCGGCCAAATCCCGCTGCCCTTCCAACCGTTGTCCTTCAGGGATTGCATGCTGTTCGAGCAGCACTGGGTGC